>NZ_RZRP01000109.1:0-11399 GCF_003997795.1 Mesorhizobium sp. M7A.F.Ca.US.005.03.2.1
CGTCGAAGCCATGCGCAGGGCGGATGCCGTGTTCGCTCAAACCCATCGGATGGATGAGGCCGCGCAGGCCGCGTTCGCGCGGCGTGGCCGCAGCCTGCGCAAGGCGGCATCGTTTCTGTCACTGGTACAGCACATCAAGGCGCGGTCCCCGCTCAAGGCGATCCGGACTGCGCTCAGCGACCCGGCGGCGGTCAGGCATATGGGCATGCCGATCGCCGTGCGGTTGCGAAGAATGGCGGCACAATTTGCCGTCGGGGCGGGGAGGTGAAGATGCAGGCACATGGAGGGAATTTTCGTGGCCTGTGAACGGATTGAAGTCGATCTCCTCAGAAGGAATTTGCGATGAAGAAAATCAGGAAGGCCGTGATACCGGTGGCGGGGCTTGGAACGCGGTTCCTGCCGGCGACCAAGTCGATGCCGAAGGAAATGCTTCCCGTCGTCGACAGGCCTGTCGTCCAATATGCGGTGGACGAGGCCTTCGAGGCGGGCATCGAGCACATCGTCTTCGTGACCGGTCGCAACAAGGCGGTGATCGAGGACTATTTCGACCTGCATCCGGAATTGATCGGCACCCTGGAGCAGACCGGCAAGAAGACCCAGCTGGAGGCGCTCGAAAGCATGCTGCCTGTGGCCGGCGCCACCAGCTTCATCCGCCAGCAATCCCCGCAAGGCCTCGGCCATGCCGTCTGGTGCGCGCGCGAGGTTATCGGCAACGAGCCCTTCGCCTTGCTGCTGCCGGACATGGTGTCCTTCGGCGGTCGCGGATGCCTCGCCGAAACCGTCGAGCTTTATGAGCGCACGGGCGGCAACGTAATCGCCGTCGAGCGTTGCGAACCCAGCGAGACCAACAAATATGGCATCGTTGGCCGTGGCGCCGAGATCGGCGGCGGTTTCGAGGTGACGGCCATGGTCGAGAAGCCGGCGCCGGCCAATGCGCCTTCGAATTTCTACATCAACGGCCGCTACATCCTGCAGCCGGAGATTTTCGCGCTCCTGGGCAATCAGCAGCGCGGCGCCGGCAACGAGATTCAACTGACGGATGCCATGGTTCGTCTGTCGAAGGATCAGCCGTTCTTCGCCCAGCCTTTCCTCGGCCGCATGTTCGACTGTGGTTCCAAGGAAGGGTTCATCCAGGCCAACATCGCCTTCGCGCTGGCGCGCGACGACATGAAGGGTCCGGTTTTCGAGATGCTTCAGGAGTTCGTCCGGTCGCATGAACGCCAGGAAGAAGCCGCATAATGCCCATCTTTCGGGAGTATCGTCAGATGGCCGGCGAAGAGGGGCCGGCAGGTTCTCTCCGTCTGGCACGACGCTTGCATTGCTCTGGCGATGCTCCCGATCTTCGAGGCGCCTGCAAGCCAAGGCATGATCCCTGAAAGTGGGTCCCGGTTTCCGGAAAAGATCATGTTGAAACAGTAAGATAGAGCCAATTGCGATCAATCGGAATAGGACCGGCTCTAGAATTGGACCGAAGATGAATTATGCCAACTTTCCTCTCGACAAGAGGATGCCATTGCCGAATTCGGACGCAGGAGACGGCGAAGACTTCATCGATATCGAGCGGCTGCTTGGCATGGCCGCACGGCAGGCCAAGGTGGTTGCCGTGTGTGCCGTCATCGGTCTCTTCCTGGGCCTGCTCTATTTGCAGACAACGCCGCCCAAATATCAGTCGATCGCCAGCGTGCTGATCGACGAGGGCTTGAACAAGATCGTCGACGACATTTCGGCGACGTCGACAACCATGCAGACCGATTCCGCCATCCTGAGCCAGATCGAGATCCTGACCTCGACGCGGCTTGCCGCCGTGGTCGTCGACAAGCTGAAGCTCGACCAGAACGACACGTTCATGAATCCGCCCCAGTCGGCGCTTGCCCAAGGCATAGGCCTCATCCGCAGCCTGATCCAGTATGTCCGCCCCAGCTCTTCCATGCCGGGTGGCGCTGACTTCAGCAAGCTCGACCCGGCCGCCCGCGATGCGCTGATCGCCACGTCGCGCCGCGACTACGCGATCCTCAAGCTGCAGAACGAGATCCGGGCGGAACGCGTCGGCCGAAGCTACGTCATCGCGCTCGGCTATCAGGCGACGGATCCGGCCTTGGCAAACGCCATCACCAAGGCCTATGCCGATGCCTATCTCGCCGATCAGCTCGATGCCAGCTTCGATGCCACCGAGCGGGCTGCGGTCTGGCTGCAGGGCCGGTTGACGGAGCTGCGCCAGAGCTCGCAGGCAGCTTCGCTCGCGGTTGAGAAATTCAGGGCTGAACATGGGCTGGCGGCCAACAGCGATGGCCAGCTGATGAGCGACAAGCAGCTTTCCGACCTCAACGCCCAGCTTATCGTGGCGCAGGCCGACACCGCACGCGCCAGCGCCCGCTACCAGCAGTACAAGGCCATCGTCGACAGCGGCTCCGAAAACGCTTTCAAGGATGCCGCCATATCGAGCGACCAGCCAAGCAGCTCGGTCATATCGGCGCTCAAGACCCGCTACCTCACGGTGGCCAAGCGGCTGCAGGACGTCGAGGCGAATTTCGGCCCCGAGCACCCGCAGGCGGTGGCTCTCTCCAAGGAGAAGGCCGACATATCGACGCAGATTTTCGGCGAGCTGAAGCAGCTGACCGAAAGCTATCGCAACGAATATGAGGTGGCGCAGGCACGCGAGACCGCGCTCAGGGCCAACGTCGCGGCCGCGCAAGGCAAGAGTTCCGTCGACAACCAGACGCAAGTCAAGCTGCGTGAACTCGATCAGCAGGCGACGGCGCTCACCACGCTCTATCAGACATTCCTGGGTCGTTACGAGGAAGCCGCGCAGCAGCAGTCCTTCCCGGTCGGCAAGATCCGCATCATCTCCGACGCGTCGATGCCGATGACGGCCTCAAGCCCGCGCACCATCGTCGTGCTCGGACTTTCGCTGGTGCTTGGCCTGCTGATGGGCGCCGGCTTTGGTGGCCTGAACGAGTTTAACGAACGCTTCTTCAGGACCGGCGAGGACGTGCGCGACCGCGTCAACCTGAAATTCCTCGGCTACCTGCCGACGATCGGCGGCAAGCTCGGCAAGGAAGAAAAGCCGGGCGAGACCCAGGTGGACGCCAAGACCACCCAATCGCTGTCTTCAGCCGAAAAGCGGGCGCGCATGCGGGTCAGCATCGATTCTCCAGCCTCGATGTTCTCCGAAACGCTGCGCAGCGCCAAGATCGCCTTCGACGTCGTGATGGAAGGGCAAGGCAGCCGCGTCATCGGCATCATCTCGGTGCTTCCCGGCGAGGGCAAGTCGACGGTCGCGGCAAATCTCGCCGGCTTGCTTGCCGCCAATGGCTCCAAGACGCTGCTGATCGACGGCGACTTGCGCAATCCCGGCCTCAGCCGAGGCCTTGGCATGGAAACCGAGCAGGGCTTGATGGAAGCGGTGGTCGGCGGCCAGACCTGGCAGTCCGTCGGCAAGATCGACAGGCAGACGAAGCTGGCGATCATCCCGGCGGTGCTGCGCGGTCACTTCTCGCATACCAGCGAACTTCTCTCCTCGGCCGGCATGCGGCGCTTCATCGAGAACGCCAAGGAGACGTTCGAATACATCGTCGTCGATCTGCCGCCGCTCGGACCGGTGGTCGACGCCAAGGCCTTCGCGCCATTGGTCGACGGTTTTGTACTGGTCACCGAGTGGGGGCGCACCCCGCGCGCGATGGTCAGGTCGATGCTGGAATCCGAACCCTATGTCGCCAACAAGATCGTCGGCGCGGTGCTGAACAAGGTCGATTTGAAGAAACTGGCCAAATACGGATCGTTCGGCGGCTCGGAAAAATTCTTCGATAAATATTCGAGCTACTATCTGGAAAAGTCGGAAGTGCGCGGCAAGGCGCCGGTCTGACGTCGAGTGGGTCCACTCTGAAGTGTATCGATCTTCAGGCCAGCACACCTGAATATCGTTGCGCGTCAGGAGAAGATCAGCCTGCCTTGCTTGTCGGCGATCCTGACGGCGGTCAGGCGTCCGCTCTGGAAGGCGGCCGTGTCGATGCCGAGCCGGCGCCCTTCGAGCTTCGGGACATCCACCGGCGTATGCCCGTGCACCACCCAGCGGTCGAGCAGGTGCGTTGCCTCGAAGAAGTCCGAACGGATGTTGATCAGGTCATGGTCGGTTTGCGCCGCAAGGTCGACGCCGGGCCTGATGCCGGCGTGGACAAACACGAACTTCCGCGAACGGACCATGATCGGCAGCCCGCGCAGGAAGCTGACGTGATCGTCCGGAATGATCTCCCTTATGCGCCGGTCGATCTGCGCGCTGCTCCCGTAGAGGCTGGTGAGGCGCGCCGGATCGATGCCATAGGAAAACAGGGTTTGCAGGCCGCCCGTCGCCAGCCAGGGTTCGCGGGACAGATTTCCGTCGAGATAGTTCAGCATTGCCACTTCGTGGTTGCCCGCAAGGCAAATGCGCTGAAATCCTTTCGGCGGCGGCGCCAGGAGATGATCGAGCACCCGCGCCGACTGAAACCCCCGGTCGATGTAGTCGCCAAGCATGACGATGATCTTGCGGCTCTGGAAGCGCAGCGAATCGAGCAGGATCTTCTGCTCCAGCGCGCGGAGTTCCTTGTAGCAGCCATGCACGTCGCCGATCGCATAGACGACAGCGTCCTGCATGTCGATATCGAGGCGCGGACGCGCCGCGATGCGGGGTTTTCGCTGGAACAGGGTCACGTGCCGGGCGTCTCGAGGCAAGCTCTCATGCCGAAGGCATAAGTGCCTGTTATCATGCCCGAAACGAAGAATTCCGCAATCGTGGAAAATGTAGCTGCGCCGGGTCGGCACCGCCAATGCATGTCGCTCGGAAGTGAGCTCCGTTTTGGGAGAGCGATCCGTGGAACAAAGGCCTGGAGTGGGCCTGAATCCGCTCAGGCGCGACATGCTTTAGGTCGGCGGCCGGGCCGGTCTGCCGGACCGTCGTCAGGCTGCCTTGAGCCGATAACGGAAAACGGTATGGTCGAGCAGCAGCCGGATGCGTGGTTCGGCCTCGGTCGCCACTAGCCAGCTTGCCGCGATCATCGTCGCGCCGACGACCGCCATCGAGAACAGATGCGGCAGACCGGCGCGGACCAGGATGCCGAGCAGGGCCGCGCCGACGACATCGTGCAGCAGGTAGAGCGGATAGGTCATCAGCCCGATCCGGCGCCAGCCGCTCCAGGAGAGGTCGAGCCGCAGCGACCACGCCATCAGCGCGATGCCTATGAGGAAGATGAGGATCGGCGGGGCGAAGGGCATATCACGCCCGACCTTCAGGATATGAACGTCGACCGAACTGGCGATCTGCAGCACGCCACCGGCCAGGAACAGGGCGCAGAAGGCTAGGCGGGCGGCTGTCACCGCCTTGAAGCGCATCAGCCACAGCATGACGCCGGTGGCGAAGAACACGCCGTGATGCACCAGAAGCAGGTCGAGCGTGCGTGTTTCGGCAAGGTCGGCCCAGTCGAGCGGGTAGTAGAGGCACCAGAACAGCGCGCTGACCAGGCCGATGGCGAGGGCCACAATTTCCATTAGATGGAAGCGGCCGAGCCGCAGCAAGGTCCAGACGACGGCATAGAAGGCGATCTCGATGCCGAGCGTCCAGTAGACGCTGTCCACCCATGGCGCGTAAGGGGCGAACAGGCCGGTGCGGACGAGCCTGACGACGGCATCGGTCGGCCAGCTGAGGCCGACGATCAAAAGCACCGCCGCAGTGACCGGCGCACAGATCCACACGGCCGGCGCCAGCCGTTTCACCCTGGCTTCGAAAAACCGCAGGGGTGTCGACCTTTCGGCGCTGAAGGCGATGACGAAGCCGCTGATGACGAAGAAGATCTGGACGCCGACCCAGCCGGATTCGACCCAGGCGCCTATTGCCGGCTGCGGGGGAACGCCGCCCGTGGCGCGCGCCGAAACACCGTCAGGATACGCCCACACCCAGAAGCCATAGTGGTAGACCATGACCATGACGGCGGCGAGAAAGCGCAGGATGTCGACGCCGCCAAATGTAATCTTCTGCTGAGCCATGCGACCTTTGTCGATGGCCCCCCGCGAACGACTTTAGGGTGCATTGCTGCGTCGCACAATAAAAGTATTGCTTGCCGATCGAAAAGGTCGTCCGCGGCCCACCCTTCAGTGGCTCAAAGTCCGATTCCGCGCTCCTTCAGCGCCGCAGTGATCTCGTCGAGGATGACCGGATCGTCGATGGTTGCCGGCATGGCCCATTCCTCCTTGTCGGCGATCTTCTGCATGGTGCCGCGCAGGATCTTGCCCGAACGCGTCTTGGGCAAGCGCTTGATCGTCACCACCGTCTTGAAGGCGGCGACCGGGCCGATGCGTTCGCGCACCAGGCCGACCACCTCGTTCTCGATGGAGCCGATATCGCGGGTCACACCCGCATTCAGCACCACGAAGCCCAGCGGAACCTGGCCCTTCATGGCGTCGGCAATGCCGATGACCGCGCATTCGGCGACATCGGGATGGGCCGAAAGCACCTCTTCCATGGCGCCGGTCGACAGGCGGTGGCCGGCGACATTGATGATGTCGTCGGTGCGGGCCATGACGTAGAGATAGCCGTCCTCGTCGACCATGCCGGCATCCGCCGTCTTGTAGAAGCCGGGGAACTCGTCGAGATAGGCCTGGCGGAACCGTTGATCGGCATTCCACAGCGTTGGCAGGCAGCCGGCCGGCAGCGGCAGTTTGATCACCACATTGCCCAGCGTGCCGCGCTGCACCTCATGGCCAGCATCGTCGAGAACGCGGATGTCGTAGCCGGGCATCGGCACACCGGGCGAGCCGTATTTCACCGGCAGCAGGCCAAGGCCGGCGGGATTGATCGTCATCGGCGAGCCGGTCTCTGTCTGCCACCAATGGTCGACCACAGGCACATTCAGCTTCTGCTCCGCCCATTTGATGGTTTCCGGGTCGGCGCGCTCGCCGGCAAGAAACAGCGTGCGGAACTTCGAGAGGTCGTGTTTGGCAATGAACTCGCCCTTCGGGTCCTGCCCCTTGATGGCGCGGAATGCGGTCGGCGCGGTGAACAGCGCGACCACGCCATGCTCCGCTATCACCCGCCAGTAGGTGCCGGCATCGGGCGTGCCGACAGGCTTGCCCTCGAACAGGATGCTGGTGCAGCCATGCAGCAGCGGTCCGTAGACGATGTAGGAATGGCCGACCACCCAGCCGACATCGGATGCCGCCCAGAACACCTCGCCCGGCTTGACGCCGAACTCGTTTTCCATCGTCCATTTCAGCGCGACCATATGGCCGCCATTGTCGCGCACGATGCCCTTGGGCTGACCGGTCGTGCCCGATGTGTAGATGATGTAGAGCGGATCGGTGGCAAGCACCGGCACGCAATCGACATTGGCGCCCGCTGCCCGTTCGCGGGCGACGGCATCGGCGTAGTCGATGTCGAAATGCTCCTTCAACTCGCAGCGCAACTGGTCGCGCTGCAGGATCAGGCAGGCGTCCGGCTTGTGGCGGGAGATCTCGATCGCCTTGTCGAGCAACGGCTTGTAGGCAACGACGCGGCCTGGCTCCAGGCCACAGGATGCCGAAATGATCAGCTTCGGCCTGGCATCGTCGATGCGGGTGGCAAGCTCATGCGAGGCGAAGCCGCCGAAGACCACCGAATGCACCGCGCCGATGCGGGCGCAGGCGAGCATGGCGATGGCCGCCTCGGCCACCATCGGCATGTAGATGATGACGCGGTCACCCTTGCCGATGCTGCGGTTCTTCAGCACCGAAGTCAGCGCGACGACCTCGCGCTTCAGCTCGGCATAAGTGAACTTTTTCACGGTTCCGGCAATCGCACTGTCATGGATCAGCGCGATCTGGTCGGCGCGGCCGCCGGCGACGTGGCGGTCGATGGCATTGTAGCAGGTGTTGCAGGTGGCGCCGGTGAACCAGCGGCCATAGACACCGGCATTGGCGTCGAACACCTTGTCCCAGGGCGAATACCAGTCGATGGCGCCGGCCGCATCCGCCCAGAATTGTTCCGGATCGCGTTTCCAGCCTTCATAGACCTCGTGATAGCGTGAAGCCATCCATACCTCCCCGGGAAATGTTTTTCTTCCTTCCAGATAGCGCGCTCTACCCTTGGCCGCAAATCCACGCCATTGTGACGACGGCATCGACCTGGCGCTTGGGGGCAAGCAGCTATGAACTGCGAGACGGGACTGGGGTGGTGATGTCTGCTGCTGTTCGGATCATCGGGCGCTTTTCGCTATCGTCGGTCATGGGCGCCGTACTTGCTATGTCCACCGGAACCGCTGAAGCCGGCGATGCCGCGGCACGGCACATCATCGGCTTTTCGCCGGATGGCGCTTATTTCGCCTTCGAGCAATATGGAACGCTCGACGCCGGCGCCTCGGACTCCGGCTGGTCTGAGATCGACATCATCGATACCCGTACGGATCGGTTCGTTGGCGGTAAGCCGATCCTCGTCGTCGATGAGACGGAGGAGGCGACACTGACGCTGGAGCAGGCGAGGGCGCAGGCCGCCGCTCAGGCGGCGCCCATTCTCGCCCATTATGCAATCACATCCCCAGCCGAGCAGACAGCGTCCGACAAATTCACCTTTCCGGGTGAAATGGTTGCCTACAACGACATCTCCCGCCTCGAACAGGTGTCGCAGAAATGGCTGTCGCCGCTCCATGGCGAAACGGGCGTTTCGACCATCCAGCTCGACGAGATCCTGGCAGCCAGCACGAGCGATTGTTCGGCGAGTTTCGCAACGACGGAGCAGCGCGACACATCTGGCAAGGCACTCGGCTTCCGGCTGACGCTGCAAGGCCAGGACGGCAAGCCGTTCAAGATCCTGCACGAGGACAAGACCGTGCCGGGCTCAAGAAACTGCCCGACCTCCTACAGCCTGTCGGAATCCTACGAACTTACCCCGGCCGGCAAGCCGGCGGTAATTGTCGTGCTGGTGCAGCGTTTCAGCCAGGGTTTCGAGGGGCGCGATCGCCGCTTCCTCGCAGTGACCGGGCAGCCACGCTGAGAGGTCACGCCCAAGCGCCGGCAGCCGCTCTGTCTCAAGGTTGTTTCTAGATCGGCAGGGCCACAAGCATGAGGCCAATGCCGCCAGCGATCAAAATGGCTGTCGCCAGCGCTTTTCTATGACGTTCGAAGCTCGTCGGAGCTCGCTCCCAATTGTAACGCATACGCTATCTCCCCAATACCCAGGCAGGTTTTACCTTACTTAGGGGAAGAAATGCAACGTCCGCTGCCGGCAGCCCGCTGTTTGTCACGTTTCATCGATGACTATTTCTGGGCCGAATGCGGCCGGGAAGACGCAACCGAGCAGGTTCTAACGCGACTGGCGCGGAGAATCTGTCAGCAAGGCCGTTGGTCCCCTGAACTGGGCTCCCGTGATCGGCCGATAGACAGCGCTCCACCTCCGCGCTATCTGATTTCCGGGATGAGCATGGCTTGGAGGGGGCGTGGTGGAAATAGTCTCTGGAACCGTTCTGCGGCTGGCCGAGGATGCCTCGGTGCAGCATGTGGGCGATGGCGCAGTCGTGCTTTTGGCGCGCAGCGGCCAGCTCTATACATGCAACGGCACGACCGAAGCCTTTCTCGACAAGGTGGACGGCGCGCGCAACCTCGACCAGATCGTCGACCTGCTTTGCGAGGAGTTCGAGGTCGACAAGGGGACGCTCGATCAGGACATGGCGGCACTGGCCACGGATCTGATCTCGGAAGGTATCCTCGCCGCGCCAGGTGCTTGATGGCTGACGGCCCGCTCCTGCGCGCTCTTTTTCGCTGCCATCTCTGGGCGAGCGCGCGGCTGATGCCGGTCCTTGTCACCAACCGGAGCTTCGAGGAGGTGCTCAAATGGGCGCCGCTCGCCTCGTCGACGCCCTATCGCGGTCTGGCGTCCGCCTACATCGTCGCGAGCGTCAACCGCACGGTCCGCCATCCCTGGCTGATGCGTGACCGCAGGTGCTTGAGGGAAGGTCTGCTCGGTCATCGTTTCCTGCGACTAGCCGGCTTCGATCCGGACCTGCGCTTCGGCGTCGAACCGCAGTCGATGCAAGCGCAGCGTCTATCGGCGCATTGCTGGGTCTGCCTCGACGGCAAGCCGGTGGTCAGCGACAAGCTTCCCGGCATGGTCGAGATCTATCGTCATCATGCCGATGCCGTAAAGGCGCGTCCCGCTTGACCAGACCTTCAGCCTGCTATGGCCTCAACGGCCTGATCCTTGGCATATCGGCCGAGCGCTCCGAGCTGTGGCAGGATTTCGACCGGATGCTGGGCAGCCTGCGCATAGAGGAACCCGTCGCGCCGGACTTTCGTCTTGAGATCACCGAAACAGACACGCTGGACGAGACACCCAATGGATCCCTGGTCTTCGATGGCGAGGTGCCGGAGGATGGTCCCTGCCGGATGATCGAGGATGGCGGCATTGTCCATCTGGTCTTTCCCGGGCGCCAAACCGTTGCGATCAATGGTGGGGAAGGTTGGGCCGAACTCCGGATTAGCACCGGTACGAAAGCCGCCTGGACGCCGTCGATGTTGGTCCTGGATGCCGCGCTCGACGCCGGTGGCCAGCATATGCTGCATACGGCCGGGCTGACCTTGCCTGACCGCGATGCGGTGGTGCTGATCCACGCCCCGAGCGGCACCGGCAAGACCACGACGTCGCTGGCGCTGGCAACACAGGGCTTTGGCCTCTGCTCCGACGACGCCATGATCCTGAATGTCGCTTCGGGCAAGGTTGTAGCCTGGGGCTTGCCGCGCGCCGTCAAAATCCACCGGAAGACTGCCGAAATGATCCCGCAGGTGGCGCCATGCCTTGGCCAGACGTGGGATCGCAACGGCGAACAGCCGGTCTCGTTAGAACGGTTGGGCGGTATCATCCGGGTGGAAAACGCATCCGCCCGGCCGGTGGCGGCGCTTCTGCACCTGGCGCGTTCCGCCGACGGGCAGACCCGGCTCGTCGCCATGGCCAGGACCGACGCGATGGTGGCGCTGGCAGTCGACAATGTCCGCACCGGCATGACCGGGCTGCTGCCGATGCAGAAGCGCAGGCTGGCGACCATCGCCGGGCTGGTCAATGCGGTGCCGACCTTCCAGCTCGAAGTAGGCGCGCGCCCGGCTGACGCTGCGGCGCTGATCCGCGGCACCCTGGATTGACGTCAAGTCAGGCTACTTGCGGCCTGGCCTTGGCCAATCTCTGAATCCACCGGAAGGCGTCGCGGCGCAGGCGTGAGCCCAGTCTGTCCCTGGAATTGACGCCAAGCAGCGTATTCGTTGTGATCAACCGCCTGGCCAGCCGTATGGAGAGGTCGGGCTTGATGCGGCCGGCGAGTTCGAGCGCGCGGCTCTCGTCGAACAGCTGGCCGGTCACATTGAGCACGATTGCCAACTCCAGTTCGATGCCGGTCATACGGGCAGCGTCGAAC
>NZ_RZRP01000010.1:0-25650 GCF_003997795.1 Mesorhizobium sp. M7A.F.Ca.US.005.03.2.1
CCGCCGCCGGCTACAACTTCTCCCTCCTGCTCAGGTGGCTGAAGGGGTTTTTGTCGCTCTTGATTGCCCTGCTTCAAATCCGGCCGAAGCCGGTCGCCGCTTAGGGCTCGGATTGTTCACGGTCGACGATTTGATGCGGTAGTCGCCTATGAGCGGTCAAAACGAACGCAGCTGGTTCGCCGATCGACCAAACGGCGAGCGCACTGTGCTTTGCTCAGACCGCCACCGAGTGCCTCGCCGTTCCCCCTTTGAAATATGTATCGAACTTGGCCGCGATGGTTCGAATGAAGGGGCGACTTTCAGTCCGTACGAGGAAACTGTCACCATCGAATTCAAGCGCTCGGGCAGGATCGTGGAGTGCGATGGACCTCGAGCGATGAAGGAGCTGCTCGCCGGCTTTGCCGAACCGCTCCACCAGGTCGACTGCCGAGAAGGCAAAATCACACATCAGCCGCTCGATGATCCAGCCACGGACGCGATCGTCGTCGGAAAGGGCAACGCCGCGGACGGCAGCCAACCCGCCATCCGCAACCATGCGCCCGTACCCGGCAGTCGAAGCCATGTTCTGCACGTAGCCTTGGCGAAAACGACCGATGGACGAAGGGCCAAGTCCGATCAGTGTCGGGCAGCGATCCTCAGTGTAGCCCTGAAAATTGCGATGCAAAACCCCTGCGCGGGCCGCTATGGCCAGCGCATCGTCGGGCTTCGCGAAATGATCGAGTCCTATTGCCTCATATCCCTTGGCGACAATTGCCCGCGCCGCGAGTTGAGATTGGGCGAAACGCTCAGTGGGACTCGGCAGCCATGCCTCGTCGATCATCGTCTGATGCTTCTTGAACCAGGGCACATGTGCGTAGCCGAACAGGGCCATCCGGTCTGGCTCCAAGGTCAGTGCCTGCGCCACCGTGGAACAGATCGTCTCGCGTGTCTGATTCGGGAGCCCGTAGAGCAGGTCCAGATTGACCGATTCGACGCCCCGCGAACGAACCCCGTCGACGACTGCCTTGGTCTGCAAAAAACTCTGCTCACGATTAATTGCTTTTTGCACTTGCGGATCGAAATCCTGCACGCCGAGGCTCGCCCGCGTTACGCCGATTTGAGCAAGTGCATCAAGGCGCGCCTTGTCCATGTCGTTGGTTTCGATTTCGATGCTGACCGTAGCATCCGGGAGAAGGTCGAAGCTGTCCCGCAAGGCCGCTCCAAGAGCAACCATATCATCGGGCCTCAGAATAGTTGGCGAACCGCCACCGAAGTGGATTGCACGGACATGTGCCTTGCCGCTCACCAGACCGGCAATCGTGACGATTTCGGCATTCAGCGAGCGCAGATAAGCGGCCACCGGCTCATATTGGTGCGTCTGCTTGGTGTGGCAGGCGCAGAACCAGCAGAGCTTGTCGCAGTAAGGAATGTGCAGGTACAGCGAGATTTCGTCGCCGCTTTCCAGCGTCTCCAACCAGCCACGGTAAATGGCAGCATCGATCCCCGAATGGAAATGCGGCGCCGTCGGATAGCTGGTGTAGCGTGGGACGTTCTCGCTGAGTTTGACAGCTATTTCCGATTGCATCTCGCGTTCACCGTGTTGCCCGCCGGAACACTGCACGCATCGCTGAAGCAGACCCTGATCTCGATCAGCCGCGCTCATGGACAAACCGCCGCAGGATTTCTCTACCCTGGATGGGTATCCTGCCGGCAGTTAGGATCGGGTAAGGCGAACGCATGACCTTTCGGCAAGACATTCATAGTTCCGGCATTCCTGTTCTTTGCTTCCCTTGCGAGGCACGGCGTCGCGGTGTCTGCGGTGCGCTCGATCCAGACAATTTGGTTGGGCTCGCCAAGACTTGCTCGCGTCGCCGGATCGAGTCAGGAATGGAGTTGACCGGCGAGGCACAGAACGTCGACAGCTACTCCAACGTGCTTTCAGGCGTGGTAAAGCTATCAAAGAGCCTGTCGGATGGGCGCCAGCAGATCGTCGGTCTCCAGTTTGCACCGGATTTTCTGGGACGTCCTTTCAAGGAGGAAAGCTCGATCAATGCGGAAGCGGCAACAGCAGTCACGCTGTGTTCGTTTCCGCGAGCGGCCGTCGAACGGATGATGAAGGCGTCACGGGAATTCGAGCATCGCCTGCTCAAACAGACGCTGAATGAACTCGATGAGGCGCGCGAGTGGATGGTGACGCTGGGGCGCAAGACAGCTCCGGAAAAGGTGGCGACTTTTCTCCTCATGATGGCCCGGAATATCGATTCCAGTCTCGATGCGGCTTCCGGGTCGGCCTCCTTCGATCTGCCGCTGACGCGTGCCGAAATGTCTGATTTCCTTGGAATCACCAGCGAGACCGTGAGCCGCCAACTGACGCGATTGCGGGCTGACGGGGTGATTCGGATTGAGAACGCACGCCATGTGACGGTGGACAGCATAAGCCGTCTGGAGAAGCGCTGTGGCGGCGGACGCGAGCGGCCCTAAGCGGCGAGGCCATGTCGCATGACTCCGGGGCGGGCCGTGTTTGCCTTTTAATGCGATGTCGCCGCGCCTTCGACGAAGCGGCGTCACGGTTGTCGAGACAAACAGCTTTCGGGCTTTGATAGGAACGTGACCAATCGCCAGGTGTGTTTCGGCACATACCGGCGAAGCATGGTCCTTAATCTGCCACGGCTCGGCGGAACGATCGCGTTCGTTTCCAATGGGATCCGAACAACGTTTGGCAGGGCATCGGCAATAGCATCCAACGCGCGCAGAGCCTCAGCTTTCGCCTCAGCGATCGCGTCTGCGCCCGCCCAACCCAGGGAACGCCTTCCATGAGGGAGTGAGCCCGCGCTGCGTTCCTCGTTCATTCGCCACCTGCTGATTGCGCCGCACAAAATCGTGCGGCCTGACATAGATCAGGGCGAGGGGGCGGCGGCTGCGCGATTAGTGCGCTGCGGATTTGGCATCCACCAGATTCGAGATCGGGATCTGCAATGAAATTCGGCACAGAGATCGTCCTTCTAAGCGTGTTCGCTTTTGCGGCCCTGGTGGCCGCCGGCTTCGGCGTGGATGAACCTTTCCGCCGACACATGTGGGTGTTGTTCTTCGCAGTGGCTGGTTTCACTGCGATCCTGTTGCGCAACACGGAGTTCAGGCCAGCAGCTCCGATTGACCCATCCGCTTACATGGATGGTCCGATCCGCTACGGCGCGATCGCCACCGTGTTCTGGGGTGTCGTCGGCATGCTGGTCGGCGTGGTGATCGCGCTGCAGCTCGCCTACCCCGATCTCAACATCCAGCCCTGGTTCAATTTCGGTCGTTTGCGGCCGTTGCACACATCCGGTGTCGTTTTCGCCTTCGGCGGCAACGCGCTGCTTTGCACGTCTCTGTATGTCGTGCAGCGCACCTGCCGCGCGCGCCTCTTCGGCCGTGATCTCGCCTGGTTCGTCTTCTGGGGCTACCAGCTGTTCATCGTCATGGCCGCGACCGGCTACCTGCTCGGCATCACCGAGGGCCGCGAGTACGCCGAACCCGAATGGTATGTGGATGTCTGGCTGACCATCGTCTGGGTCGCCTACCTCATTCTGTTCCTTGGCACGATCCTGAAGCGCAAGGAACCGCATATCTACGTGGCCAACTGGTTCTACCTGTCGTTCATCGTGACCATCGCGATGCTGCATGTGGTCAACAACCTGTCCATACCAGTCTCGTTCCCGGGCTCCAAGAGCTACTCCGCCTTTTCAGGGGTCCAGGACGCCTTGACGCAATGGTGGTACGGCCACAACGCGGTCGGCTTCTTTCTCACCGCCGGCTTCCTCGGCATGATGTATTATTTCGTGCCCAAGCAGGCGAACCGGCCAGTCTATTCGTACCGGCTGTCGATCGTCCATTTCTGGGCTATCATCTTTCTCTACATCTGGGCCGGGCCGCATCACCTGCACTACACCGCCTTGCCCGATTGGGCGCAGACGCTCGGCATGGTGTTCTCGATCATGCTGTGGATGCCGTCCTGGGGCGGCATGATCAACGGCCTGATGACGCTGTCCGGCGCCTGGGACAAGCTGCGCACCGATCCGATCATCCGCATGATGGTGATGGCCGTCGCCTTCTATGGCATGTCGACCTTCGAAGGCCCCATCATGGCGATCCGGGCGGTCAATTCGCTGTCGCATTATACCGACTGGACCATCGGGCACGTCCATTCGGGTGCGCTCGGCTGGGTCGGCATGATCTCGTTCGGCGCGATCTACTACATGGTCCCGAAGCTCTGGAACCGTCAACGGCTCTACTCGCTGAGGCTCGTCACCTGGCACTTCTGGCTGGCGACACTCGGGATCGTCGTCTACGCCGCGGTGATGTGGGTGTCCGGCATCATGCAGGGCCTGATGTGGCGCGAATATGGCGAGCAGGGCTTCCTGGTCTACTCCTTCGCCGAAACCGTCGCCGCCATGCACCCCTACTATGTCCTGCGCGCCATCGGCGGCGCCATGTACCTCTCCGGCGCCCTGATCATGGCCTGGAACATCACCAGGACCATCCTCGGCCACCAGCGCGAGGAGGAGCCGATGCCGAGCCCCGTCGCCATCCGACCTGCGCGATCAGGAGCCAGGTAATGGGCTTGATGGACAAACACGCAATCATCGAGAAGAACGCCACGCTTCTTCTCGTTGGCTCGCTGCTCGTGGTGACGGTCGGCGGCATCGTCGAGATCGCGCCTCTCTTCTATCTCGACAACACGATCGAGAAGGTGGAAGGCATGCGCCCCTATTCGCCGCTCGAACTTGTCGGGCGCAACATCTATATGCGCGAGGGCTGCTACCTCTGTCATAGCCAGATGATCAGGCCGTTCCGCGACGAAGTTGAGCGCTATGGCCACTACAGCCTGGCTGCCGAGTCCATGTACGATCACCCCTTCCAGTGGGGATCGAAGCGCACCGGGCCGGATCTCGCCAGAGTTGGCGACCGCTACTCGAATGCATGGCATGTCGCGCATCTTACCGACCCGCGCTCGGTGGTGCCGGAATCGATCATGCCGAGCTATGGGTTCCTGAAAGACACGCCGATCGACGTGAAGGATTTCTCGACGCATCTGGTCGCCAACAGGCTTGTAGCCGTCCCTTACACCGATGACATGATCGCCCACGCCAATGCGGATCTGGCGGCGCAGGCCGATCCCAATGCCGACACATCAGGCCTTGAGGCGCGTTACCCAAAAGCCAAGATCGGCGACTTCGACGGCAACCCGCAACAGGTCACCGAAATGGATGCCCTGCTCGCCTACCTGCAGATGCTTGGCACACTGGTCGACTTCAAAAATTACGACGAAGCCGCCGGCTACCGCTGAGGAGAACGCTGATGACCTACAATTTGATGCGGGCGTTTGCCGACAGCTGGGGCCTGGTTGCGATGGCGCTGTTCTTCGTGGGGTGCATCGCCTTTGCCCTACGCCCCGGCAGCCGAAGGCTGGCCGACGAAGCGGCCCGCATTCCGCTCGAGGACGAGTGATCATGAGCGACGAGCATATCGATGAAATCTCTGGCGTCTCGACCACCGGCCACGAATGGGATGGTATCCGGGAGCTGAACAACCCGCTTCCCAGATGGTGGGTTATCACTTTTTACGTCACCATTGTCTGGGCGATAGGCTACACCATTGCCTATCCAGCATGGCCTCTGTTGCACTCGGCGACAACGGGTGTGCTCGGCTATTCCAGCCGCAACGAGGTCAGGAACGAGCTGACCGCGGCTGAGGCCGCCAAGGGCAAATATATCTCGGCGGTGGAGTCCAAGAGCGTCTCGGAAATCGCCGCGGACGACGGCCTGCGCGAATTCGCAATCGCCGCCGGTGGCGCCGCTTTCAAGGTCAATTGCGTACAATGTCATGGCTCCGGCGCCCAGGGTTCCAAGGGCTTTCCCAATCTCAACGACGACGACTGGCTGTGGGGCGGCAAGGCCGAGCAGATCCAGCAGACGATTACGCACGGCATCCGCTTCGCATCCGATCCGGACACGCGCCTGTCGGAAATGCCGGCCTTCGGCGACATCATTACCGCCGACCAGATCGCACAAGTCAGCGCCTACGTGGCCAGCCTTTCCGGCAAGGTCCGCGATGCAAGTCTGATCCAACCCGGCGCCAAGGTCTTTGCCGAGAATTGCGTGGCCTGTCACGGCGACAATGCAAAAGGCAACAGGGAATTCGGCGCCCCCGACCTGACCGATGCGATCTGGCTCTATGGATCCGGTGAGACAGCCATCGCCGCACAGGTCCGTGCGCCAAAACAGGGCGTCATGCCGGCCTGGGTTGGCCGTCTCGGCGAGATCAAGGTCAAGGAACTTGCAGTTTATGTCCATTCGCTTGGCGGCGGAGAATAGGAATGGAAGGTCCTATTCTTCGGTCCCCCCTGCCAAGCGGACGAGGCCCGGCGTGAGCCGGGCCTCGACACCATCCCTAATGCGATCTGCACAACCCGGCAAGGCTATCCTACGGCGAGGCTTTACGACAGGTGCCCCTGACATTGGCTGGGAAAGTGGAGTTGCACATGCGTGACAAGACGCAGTTGACAGGGCTCGAAACAGAAACTGTCAATTCCGCCAAAACCCGCAAGCCGCTTTATGCCGCGCGTCAAAAGATCTTTCCGAAGCGCGCCTCGGGCAACTTTCGTCGCTTCAAATGGCTGGTGATGACGATCACACTTGGCATCTATTACCTGGCTGCGTGGCTGCCTTGGGCTCGCGGTCCATTTGCCCCGGACCAGGCAGTCCTGCTCGATCTCGCGAACCGGCGCTTCTACTTCTTCTTCATCGAGATATGGCCCCAGGAATTCTTCTATGTGGCCGGCCTCCTGGTCATGGCGGGCGTCGGTCTTTTCCTGATCACCTCGACTGTCGGCCGTGCCTGGTGCGGCTATGCATGCCCTCAGACGGTGTGGGTCGATCTGTTCCTCGTCGTCGAACGTGCGATAGAGGGCGACCGTAACGCTCGCATGAAACTCGATGCAGGCCCCTGGACCGCCCGCAAGCTGATGCTGCGCTTATCGAAGCACGCCGTCTGGCTGGTCATCGGTGCGGCGACCGGCGGCGCCTGGATTTTCTATTTTGCCGATGCGCCGACGCTGGTTGGCGAACTCTTCACCGGCACCGCGCCACCCGTCGCCTACATCACTGTCGCCGTGCTGACGGCTACCACCTACACGTTCGGCGGTCTGATGCGCGAGCAGGTCTGCACCTACATGTGCCCATGGCCGCGCATCCAGGCAGCGATGCTCGACGAAAGTTCTCTCACCGTCACCTACAATGACTGGCGCGGCGAACCGCGTTCTCGCCACGCCAAGAAGGTCCTTGCCGCAGGGCTGCCGGTCGGTGACTGCGTCGACTGCAATGCCTGCGTCGCGGTCTGCCCGATGGGGATCGACATCCGCGATGGCCAGCAGATGGAATGCATCACCTGCGCGCTGTGCATAGACGCCTGCGACGGGGTCATGGACAAGCTCGGCAAGGAGCGCGGGCTGATCTCCTATGCGACACTGTCCGACTACAACGCCAACATGATGCTGGCGACCGCGGGCGGCTCCAGTTCAGTCAACCCGTCGCAGGTCAGGACCGCTGATGGCCTGTTCTCCGACAAGGTGGCGCATTTCCATATCCGCAAGATCTTTCGGCCACGCACCTACGTCTACATGGGTATCTGGTCGCTGATCGGCCTGGGTCTGCTCTATTCGCTGCTGACGCGCGATCGGCTCGAAGTCAACGTGCTGCATGATCGCAATCCGCAATTTGTCACGCTGTCCGACGGCTCGATCCGCAACGGCTACACCGTCAAGCTGCTCAACATGATCCCCGAGCCAAGGACGATCGTTGTCGCGATTCAAGGCTTGCAGGGCGCCGAGATGAGCGTGGTCGGCGACGACATCCCGGAAGGCCGTTCTTTTGCCATTCCGGTCGAACCCGACCGCCTGAAAATGCTGAAGGTCTTCGTGCGCCAGCCGGCGGATCAAATCCAGGGCACAGCGCAGACCTTCAAGTTCCGTGTCGAGGACAAGGCGAGCTTCGAGGCGGACGAATACACCGCCACCTTCAACGCGCCGGAGACTGCCAGATGACCGCTAACGCTGAAAAACCCCGCGTATTCACCGGCAGGCACATGCTGGCCATCATCCTAGCCTTTTTCGGGGTGGTCATCGCGGTCAATCTGACGATGGCAACGCTCGCCAACACGAGCTGGACCGGCCTTGTCGTCGAAAACACCTATGTGGCGAGCCAGCAGTTCAACAAGAAGGCCGAGGAGGGGCGGGCGCAGGCAGCGCTCGGCTGGACCGGCAAGCTGACCATCGCATGGGGCGAGGTCCGCTATAGCCTTACCGACGCCGTCGGCAAGCCGATTGCCTTGCATGGCGTCAAGGTGCTGTTTCGCCATCCCGCCTACGAGAAAGAGGACAAGGCGGTCAACCTCGCCCTCGCCTCCGGCCAGGAATTCGCAGCCCAGCACATGCCGAAGGATGGCGTCTGGATCGTCGAAGTCGACGCTGACGCCGGTCTGGCCGAGCCCTACCGCGAAGTCCGCAGGATCATGATTTCCCATGGAGCGCTGAAATGAGTTGTTGTGCACCGGGCGCCGAAATGGCGCTTGATCTGGGCAGCACCACGTCGGTCCTGCCGTCTAGTCAAGAGATCAGGCTGGCGAGCCGATCGCTTGGAGATGATCTCCGCCAAACCGATCTTTCGGTGCCGAGCGTTCATTGCGCAGCTTGTATCCAGACGATCGAGACGGCGTTGGGAACGCTCGATCGCGTCGAGAGCGCCCGCGTCAACCTGTCGACGAAACGGGTCTCGGTCCGCTGGCGTGGCGACGAGGTTCCACCGTTCGTCGCCGCGCTTGGACGGCTCGGCTACCAGGCGCATCTCTTCGCCCCCGAGATTGATGAAAAGGACAGGACGCTTTCGGAGTTGATCCGCGCCGTCGCGGTTGCCGGGTTCGCGGCGGGCAATATCATGCTGCTTTCGGTCTCTGTCTGGTCCGGGGCCGAAGGGGCTACCCGCGACCTGTTTCACTGGGTCTCCGCATTGATCGCCATCCCAGCGCTCGCCTTCGCCGGCGGCATCTTCTTCCGCTCGGCCTGGAATGCACTGCGCCACGGCCGCATGAACATGGACGTGCCGATCGCGGTCGGAGTGTCGCTCGCTTACGCCATGAGCCTCTATGAGACGATCAACCATGGCGACCACGCCTATTTCGACGCGTCGGTTTCGCTGCTTTTTTTCCTTTTGATCGGCAGGACGCTGGATCACGTGATGCGCGAACGTGCCCGCACCGCGGTGAAAGGCCTGTCGCAGCTGGCCGCACGCGGCGCCATGGTGCTGCGCGGCGATGGCGCGCGCGACTATCTGCCGGTTGGCGAGATCGAACCGGGGATGCAGCTGCTGATCGCGGCCGGTGAAAGGATCCCCGTCGACGGCAAGATCATCCACGGAGCGTCTGATCTCGACTGCTCGCTGGCCTCAGGCGAAAGCGCGCCGAAAAACGTGGCGCCGGGCGAAGCCGTGCAGGCCGGCGTGCTCAATCTTACCGGCCCGCTGACGATCGAGGCGACCGCCGCCGCGAAGGATTCGTTCCTCGCCGAAATGGTTCGGCTGATGGAAGCCGCAGAGGGCGGTCGCGCGCACTATCGCCGCATCGCTGATCGCGTGTCGGCACTCTACGCGCCCGTGGTTCATCTCACCGCCTTCGTGACATTCCTGGGTTGGATGGCGGCGACGGGCGACTGGCACCGGGCGATGACGATCGCCATTGCCGTTCTGATCATCACCTGCCCGTGCGCGCTCGGCCTCGCCGTACCGATCGTTCAGGTGGTCGCCGCGCGGCGTCTGTTCGAGAACGGCATCATGGTCAAGGACGGTTCGGCCATGGAGCGCCTGGCGACGATTGATAACGCAGTGTTCGACAAGACCGGAACGCTCACGCTCGGACAACCCCGGCTCCTCAATGCATCGTCGATCGATCCGGCCATGCTGGCAATCGCGGCAGACATGGCCGCGCACTCGCGTCACCCGTTTTCAAAGGCCATAACCGGCTTTGCCGCTCCTGGCGGGCAACACAAATTCGATGCCGTCACAGAGCATCCGGGGTTCGGGATCGAAGCCACTGTCGCCGGAAGCATCTGGCGGCTGGGTCGACGCGGATGGGCTGGATGGAAGGCCCGGACCGGTGGTGAAGGCAACCATGGCTATGGCGGAACGGTGCTGACAAAAGACGGGTTCATTGTCGCGACCTTCGATTTCGAGGATGCGCTGCGCGCCGACGCGGCGGCGGCGATCAAGCGATTGAACGATACTGGGGTGTCGATGCAAATGCTGTCGGGCGATACCGCAGGTGCCTGCGGTGAAGTTGCAAGAATGCTGGGTGTCGAGGACTTCGTTCCGTGCCTGCTGCCGTCGGGCAAGGTCGAGCGCATCGAGACCCTGGCGAAAGACGGACACAAGGTTCTGATGGTTGGCGACGGCCTCAACGACACGCCGGCGCTGAGCGCGGCGCATGTCTCGATCGCTCCGGCCACCGCCGCCGACATTGGCCGCAATGCCGCCGACTTCGTATTCCTGCGCGAAAGCCTTCTGGCAGTGCCTCTCGCGCTGGACGTCTCGCGCAAGGCGGGACACCTGATCCGCCAGAACATCGCGATTGCGATCGTCTACAATGCCGTCGCCGTGCCGATCGCCATCCTGGGCCACGCCACGCCTTTGTTAGCGGCGATTGCCATGTCTGCCTCATCGGTGCTTGTTATTGGAAACGCATTGCGCTTGCACGGCTTCGGGGCGAATGCGACGCTGCAAGTTATTCAAAAAGTCGGACGCTCCGCAGTCAGCTATTCGGCATAATCCTCGTGACGACGTTGCTCTATCTCATACCAGTGGCCCTTTTTCTGGGTGCACTGGGTGTGTCCGGCTTCGTCTGGGCATTGCGAAGCGGTCAATACGAAGATCTCGACGGAGCCGCCGAGCGGATACTAATTGATCGGGACGACAAACCGGAACGCTGATTTCAATCCGCTGTGCATAAGATGCGCGGATCGCGCTCGTCAGTCGAGCCGGCTCGGTCGGGAACAAGCTGTCCATGCTCCATGCTCCATGCTCCATGCTCCATGCTCCATGACCATCTTGACCTAAGCTGCACACTACATTTGTGAAAAGCCTCTGTCGTGCGAAGGACTGCCTCCCATTGCACCCAGTATGAGGCGTGTGATGCCACGAGAGTACCTCGCGTGGCCGGACGAGAGCTTGGCAATGTGCGCACGGGTTCCAAAGTGGAACGTCACGGTCGATCACCTGACCGTGAACCGCCAGTGCCGATTGGTCATGTCTGGCTGATCCAGATCAGGGTCATACTCATCGGCGTGGTCTATTGACCAGTCTTCGACGGAGAAATGCATGACTTACGGAAAGATTGGTCGTCATTATCAGCACCTTCACGGTTCTGGGTTTTCTGTCGTGTGGTCGGCCATGCCTTGTGCTTACGGCGCAGCCATTAGCTGACCGGCGTCGTGTGTATCTCGCTTGCTGGCTGACCATCCGCGTGGCTTGCGCGGACAGGGGGCCGATCAACAGCTTTCGCCTTTGATGGGTTGTGTGCGTCGTTGCCGATCCATCCCGATTCCCGGCCCGCGCCTTGAGGCTATGCGACGGTACCGGAACCCAGCGCACGTCACGCGGTTCCGCGCGCGTGGTGTCCGCTCGTCACGACGATGAACGAACAAGCGGCTGGAGTACCATGAACACCGTACACATCATCGACTGCCACAATGCAAATGACTACTTCGCCGACAGGCAAGAGGGACCGATCGTGCAGCACTTGTTAAAGGCTGTCAACATCCGCGCGGAGCTCCAAATGGCGTTGAACCGAACGAAATTTGGTGAGGCTGTAGTACGAGCGATGGAGGCGGAGTGCGACGTGCTTCACATCGCCGGGCACGGCAATGGTGACGGGATCGCTTCGTCCAGTGGGCGAAGTGGCCTTCTTTGGGCTGACTTCGTAAAAATGTTCCAGGGCTCGCATCCAGCGCCGAAGATCCTCGTGATGTCAACGTGCTGCGGAGCATCATCGGGGTTGGGACGTGCGTTTTCGAAATCGATCAACCGTCCGAAGTTGATCATTGGTTCGAGTGACGCGCGCTATTTCGACGACTATGTCGCCGCGTGGGCTTTGCTCTATCGGCGACTGAATTGCAAGGACATCGACATCGAAGCCATGCAGCAGGTTCTTGATGAGATATGCGCGGTCGTGGATAAAAGTTTCCGCTACCTTGGCTGGGATGACGAGAGAGAGCGCTACGTTCGATACCCTCACCCTCGCAAGAGAGCCCGCTTCGACGTCGTGGAGCGTGAGTAGTATGCGCAAGGGTTCCAGGTGGAATGTGGCGATCGATGCGGCGCGGCCGTCGCTGACCAGCGTCGCGAGTGTCTCGCTTGCTGGCGGCGATCTGCGCGGCTGCGCGGCGAAAGGGCGGGATCGGTTAGCCGCATCCACCTCTGAGCGCTTTGAGTGCTTCGTTGCCGATCGATGCGAATCTCCCGGCCCAGCGCCTTTAGGCAATGCGGCGGGCACGGAGCTCATGTCACTCGGCTCAGTTCCACCGTTACACGAGGATAGGCGACCGGATGGCGGCACGCTGATGGGCTCTGACGATAATTTTGACATCGTTGTCGTTGGAGCCGGCCCGGTCGGCGTTTCGTTCGCTGCGTCGCTTGCCCAAAGCGAACTCAAGGTGGCAGTTGTTGAACAGAACACATTCGATAGTCTGGCGAATCCGGCTTTCGATGGTCGCGAAATCGCGCTGACCAACGCTTCGATCAGAACCCTTCGCGAGCTCGGCGCCTGGGATGTCATCCCGGCTTCGGACAAATCAGCACTTCAAGGCGCGCGCGTGCTCAACGGCTCGAGCGCATTCGCTCTTCGTTTCGATCCTCCCAGCAACTCTGGAGAACCGCTGGGGGTTTTGGTTCCAAATTGCCGGATCCGCGAGGCGCTGTTCAAAATCGTCCGCTTGCAGGATCGCGCCCGGCTGTTGTGCGGCCACTCGGTCGTCGATGCAACAAACAGCCAAGAAGGAGCAGTCGTAACGCTCTCTAATGGCGCGCGTTTAACTGCTCGGCTGGTTGTTGCCGCGGATTCGCGTTTGTCCGCCACGCGTGATCTGCTAGGCATCGGCGCCGATATCAACCGGCTTGGCCACTCGATGCTGATTTGCCGAGTGAGGCACGAGCGCGCCCACCACCAGATCGCCATCGAATGGTTCGATCACCATCAGACGATAGCGATATTGCCCCTCGCGGAGGGCATGTCGTCGCTGCTGCTCACATTGCGCTCAAACGAGGCCTATAGACTGCTTGCCTTCGATGATGATTTGTTCCTGTCGGAGTTGACGAAACGGTGTCGAGGGCGCCTTGGAAAAATGACCTTGGCAAGCAAGCGCCACACCTATCCGCTGGTCACGACCTGGGCGCACAAATTCCGGGCGCCGAGCGCCGCACTCATCGGCGACGCTGCCATCGGCATGCACCCGGTGACCGCTCACGGATTCAACATCGGTCTCAGCAGCCAGAAGCAACTCGCCCGTGGAATCATGACTGCGTGCCGCGACGGCCGCAATGTTGGCGACCCCGACATGCTGCATATATACGAAAGGCGGCTGCGCCTGTCGGCGGCGCCGCTCTACCATGCAACGAACATATTGGTTGGACTCTACTCCAGAGACCACCTGGCGGCACGGCTTGCAAGGCATCTGGGGCTTCGCTTTGCCCAACATGTTCCCCTTGTCCGGCATGGGATTTCGGCGGAGCTCCAGCGGTGATACTGCACCAGCAGTCGCATTTTTGCGCGTGCTGGGCGAGCGATGAGAGAGTGCATGATGCACCGGAGTAATCCTGCTCCCCGACGCTGATCTCCGATTGAAGAATTAACCCGTCCTTCAGGGGGGCTGCATAGGCTGCGGACAAGCAGGAGTAAGCAAGCTGACCCGTCCAGCCTTGGAAAAAGAAGATCCGCTGGAGGCGAGAATCCTTCAGGACCAGCTCGCTGATCTGAGGGCAGGCCTTTTCGTCTCAATGCCGATAAGCATTGTGCTGTCCGGGCTGATTTTGACCGTGCAGGCCCTTTCCGGGAACGGTCTTGCTGGCGCGGCCTGGTTTTCGGTCGTTAATGCGATAAATGCCGCCCGCCTTGCACTCGCCCGTCATCAGCTGAAGGAACCCGGAGTCCAGGATGATCTGACACGGGTTTGGCTGCGGCTTCGCTGGTTTGGCAGGCTTGCTCTTCTGGCGGGATTCACCTGGTCATTCCTTGCCGTCCTAACGGCTGGATACACGACGTCTCAAGCATCGCTGCATCTAATAATTCTGGCGGGCATTTCAGCTGGCGCGGTCACGTACGGCAGCTCATATGCTGCGGCAGCGATATGCTTCATCACACCGCCACTCCTCATTGCCGCCGCATGTTTGCTGACGAAGGGAGCCCCGGAAAACTACATTCTGGCTTTTGCCGTCCTGCTTTTCGAGGGCGGCCTGGTTCGATCCTCGTTCGTTGGACAAGCGCGCTTCCGTGACGCGAGCCGCCTGAGACATCAAGCCGAGCGGCTTGCCGCGGAAATGGAGCGCAATTCCAGGGAGGACCATCTTACCGCGCTCCTCAACAGGCGGGGCCTCGAACATGCAATCGATCAGTTTGAGAACACCGATGGACCCTTTGTGGCCATGCTGATTGATCTGGACGGGTTCAAATCTGTCAACGATACCTACGGTCACAGAACGGGTGACGAGCTGCTTGCCAGGATCGCCCGCCGAATAGAGGAAGAAGCACCGGAGGGCTCAACGCTCGCCCGCATCGGTGGGGATGAATTCGTGCTGGTTTTTTCTTCGCGAAAGAATTCTCCTTCTCCCACCAATCTCGCGTCCAATCTCATAGCCAAGCTTGCTCGCCCCTATCCTGGGATCGCATCAGTCCGCATTGGAGCGTCTATAGGAATCTACTTGGCTGAAAACCCCGGACTAACGGAAATGTTGTTGCGGGCCGACATCGCCCTTTACACAGCTAAGCGCCGCGGCAGGAATGAATTTTGTCTGTTCGATGCCGAGCTAGCCCGGGAGTTGCAACGCCGCCAGTCAATCGAACGCGATCTTCATTCGGCGATAACGATGAGAAGCTTGGTCGCTTGGTTTCAGCCAATCGTAAGACTCGAAACTGAAGCCGTCGTCAGTTTTGAAGCCTTGCTAAGATGGTCTCACCCGCTTCACGGTCCCATTTCTCCGCCCGAGATCATGACAGCGGCACGCGAAACTGGAATGCTTCAGCTGCTAACTCAAACGGTATTCGCCGACTGTTGCGCTCTTATCGAGGGCTTGGTCAAAGCTGACCGTCGTGATGTTCGTGTGGCGATGAATGTTTCACCGTGCGAGTTGGAAGCTGGCGATATTGACGAGATGATTCTTAATGGTCTGGCGGCAAAAGACCTCCCTGCAACGATGTTCGACATCGAGATTACCGAAGAAGCCCCAGTGGATCCGGACAGAGTGGATGAAAAGCTCGCCCGGCTTTCACATGCTGGCATTTCTATCGCGCTCGATGACTTCGGCACCGGTTTTTCGACGTTGGCATCGCTCAAGGACAGTCGGATCAGGAAGGTGAAAATAGATCAGGGCTTCGTTCGCGGCTTAGCCAAGTCCCGGGAGAATCGGCTGCTTGTCAAAGCGGTGATTGATCTTGGTAGGACGCTCGGGATCGAGGTCATGGCCGAGGGCGTTGAAACAGAGGCAGATCGGCAAACTCTGTACAAGCTTGGCTGCAGAACCGCGCAGGGCTTCCTGTTCTCTAAGGCAGTGCCTCTCCATTTGGCACTTGATTCGGTAGTAAAAGAGCACGCGAAGGAGTTGTGACCGGCCTCTCCGTCCGTGCTGCTCGCGGAACTTTCATGTGGGGTGGACCTGACGCGCGAAAGCCGTTTCGGACGGTAGAGTTATTACGGGGGCGAAACTGAGCACGTGGTTTGGATAGCAGCAATCCGGTCCACCGGCGCACATGCAGCGGCTTCATACAAGCGTTCAAGTTGCGAGATGAGCTTGAGTGAACGACGTCGGAGAATTGCGTCCTTTGGACGCTGGTTTCGCGGTTCCCGTAGGATTCGATTACGGGAAGCGTTCTTGGCTGCTTCTCGGCTCAGCGCTCATCGGGATGAACAACGTACCCGCGGTCAAGGTCTTCGCGACCTCAACCCAGTCACCATCCCGCAACAGCAGCGGTCGGGTCCTGATCAAGCGCTCAGCCTCAGCACAGGTGCTGGAGCAACGGTAGAGCGCGGAAAACGTGTATCGGAATGCGCTGGCTCACCATAGGAAGCTGCCACGGCATGTCGAATGTCCCCAGGGGGCGGACCGTTCCCTTGCATTTGTCTCGATGACGGGCTCTCAAAGCTAAAGCCAAGAGAGCTTTATAAAAATCGCACCCGATCGGCTGCGCAACGACGACCAGCTGAGGCCCGATCGGGTGCTAAGGTCGTGCCAAAAAAGGCGCGTCACTGTCGCATTTCTAGCCGGCTTGCGATCGGACGTCATCTCTTGGCGATCGCTGCCCCTTCTCTCAAATGCGCTTAGCGGCGCCGATGGCGAATAGCGCAAGCTTTTCCACCCGTTTCTACTCCACTACCGAGACTCGTCACCAACCTCCTTTTATTCGCTTCCATATGGCCCATCCTGTCTCCAATCGAGGAGGAGCGCGAACATGGGCCAAGCCGTAGAACGTCTCAGTCTCGGGAATTCTTCTGCTCGCCAAACTGCCGTTGTCGCCGGCACCATATTTGGCAGGGTGACAGTGCACGACAAGATATCAGGCGTTCTTGTCTGGGCTGAACTATGCTTGCAAGCCATAACCCAAAAATCGCCGATCCCTTTGAATTCGAGCCGGATGAATGGGTGTTTCAAAATTTTTGGCGGTTTTAGGCAGAACCCTCCGATGGCCCGCGTACCGGTCAAGCTTCGTGAGCAC
This sequence comes from Mesorhizobium sp. M7A.F.Ca.US.005.03.2.1, assembly GCF_003997795.1. Taxonomy (NCBI): domain Bacteria; kingdom Pseudomonadati; phylum Pseudomonadota; class Alphaproteobacteria; order Hyphomicrobiales; family Phyllobacteriaceae; genus Mesorhizobium; species Mesorhizobium sp. M7A.F.Ca.US.005.03.2.1. The sequence goes on from NZ_RZRP01000010.1 coordinate 16,981, forward strand.
TTTAGGTTCGTCGATCAGGCATAGGTTTCTTTCCCATGCCACATGCTGGCCGTTTGCCTAGTTCGGAAGCCCTCGAGAGGCGTTGCTCGTCTTGGTATGGCGTCGCCCCTTTTTCCGATCCATCGGCCACGGAGCTAGAATGGTGTCTAGCTGTTGCCGCCTACTTGGTCATCCGGCATGGAGATGCCTATATACCGACCTTCGAAAGGCTGGAATACGAGGTCGAACAAATGCGGCGGAAGCTCGGAAATCGCGAGCGAGCGCAGCGCGTGCTGGCCACGCTCAACCTAAATGGCTCGGACAGCTGGAGCCGTGAGGTTGGTTCTCAAGGCCTGGATGGCGCCGCAATCACATTCGCCCGGGCGGGGTAAAAGCGATTTTTTGGAGCCACTCGCGCTTTTGCGCTAACGAAGGTCCCGCGCCGTATTTGGGCCGGATCCATTTGTGGCCCATCAGAGAAGCAATTACCTTCTCCGGCGCCTCAACTGCCGTCAGCCGGTCCTCGAAAGTGTGTCGCAGGCTATAAAGACTATGCTCGGAAGTCGGCAGAAGTTCCTTGCTGGCGAGCACCTTGTTGACGAGCGCTGAAAGTGACGCGGCCTTGTCGCGATAACGAGGAAAGCCGTCCGGATGGAGCTTGATGGCTGCAAGTGCGCCGCCAACCAAGGGAATGTCACGGGCTGAATGACCGGTCTTCAAGCGACGGCCATTGGGGCGCACCCGCACATGCGGGATTTCTCGATCGAGGTGGATTGTTTCGGTGGTGAGGTTTGCCGCTTCAGAAAGCCTGAGTCCGGTATCGGCAATCACATAGATTAGATGGCGGGCTTCGTCATTGAGTCCGTCGAGCGCGCCTTCAGCGAGTATCTTCTCCTGAATGAACTCCGCTGTGAACGCAGCGCGTTGCCCGGGGACGGCGCCGGAAAGACGCAGGTTTCGAAAAACCGGCTCCAGCTTGAGCTGGTGAGTCAGATCGACGACGCGCAGCATTTTCGAAACATGGCCGATGTCCTTGTTGGCCGTACCGATATCAAGTCCATCCTCAACGATCCGCTTTTGCCACCACTCGCGGAACGCGATTGCGTCGTCCCGAGTGAGGCTTGCGATCTCCTTGTCGCCAATGACTCCAACCAGATTGGCAACTGCGCGCTTTTTGGGGTTACGCCATTTCTTGATTTGGTTGGGCGACATGGTCAGCAAGTTCTGTTGCTCGATCGTCTCGAATTCCTTGATAAGACCGCTCAGGCGGACCGCTGGCCGCTTCTCCCCACCCATGACGGCCGAGACGTCCTGCGCGTCCTCGATCGATTTTTTGTCGAGGAGCAGCTTGATACGGGCCATGAGTTCGTCGAGCGGCCCCGCTGCTAGTTCCTCGTTAGTGCGATAGGCCAATCCAAATGACCGCGCGCGCTTCCTCGCGGCTTCGAAACGCAGCCCCGCCTCGGCGGATTGGCCTTCCCGCAGTCTACGCCAATACGCCTCCAGCCCCGCGCCGAGGCTTTGCACTGCATCTCGCGCCCGTACACCGCGGGGATCGTCAGCCACGGCGACGCCCGTGGAAATGCGTACTAGGCAGCGGCGATCAAACGCCGCGAATTCCTTCGGCACCCTGCGGACGAGATACCAGATGCCTTCACGTTTATGCGGCTTTGGCGCTGCGGAACGTCGCATTATCTTTCTCTAATGTTACACAGTTTGTTACACAGTCTAAGATATGTTTCGCTTCGTGCTGGTCAAGCGCAACAAGGAAGCTTTTGAAAGGAAAGGATTTTTATGGAAGCTAAATGGCGGAGAGGGAGGGATTCGAACCCCCGATGGGCTTGCACCCATGCCGCATTTCGAGTGCGGTGCATTCGACCACTCTGCCACCTCTCCGCGGTCATGGTCGGCCGTTGCCGGCGCGGCGCACTAGATAACGGCTGAACGGGCAGGTTACAAGGCCAATCCGTCAGTTATTTGGCTTGCCGGGCAAGCAGCGGATTCGCGACGGTTCAGCGGCGGCGAGGCCTGGGTAGGTTGGTAACCAGTCACGCGTGCTTGCCTCGATGACGGTCACGTCGTGCAGTCGTGCTGACACGCTCGATCCTTCGGCCGCCAACAACAGTCCCGACAACAGCTGTTTGCCTTGACTCGCACTCAACCTTCGGTTAGGGACAGCGCGCAATCGGCGTGGAGGGTTCTTCCGCGCCGCTTGTTTTTTGAACCCGCAGACTGACAAAAAGACGGCTGAACCGCCAGAGGCGGCTCATCAAGGCCGACCGAACAGCGAAAGGCAAAAAATGTTCGCAGTCATTAAAACGGGTGGCAAGCAGTATCGCGTTGCCGCCAACGATCTCCTGAAGATCGAAAAACTCGAAGCCGCTGTCGGCGATATGGTCGAGATCGGCCACGTCCTCGCACATGGCGAAGGCGAGAATGTCACGTTCGGCGCGCCGTTCGTCGACGGCGCGGTGGTCACCGCCGAAGTCGTCGAGCAGGGCAAGAACCGCACCGTCATCGCCTTCAAGAAGCGCCGCCGGCAGAATTCGCGCCGCAAGATCGGCCATCGCCAGCTTTTGACCACCGTGCGGATTTCCGAGATCCTGCTGGGTGGCGCCAAGCCGACGAAGACGGCAGCGGTCAAGGCGCCGAAGAAGATGAAGGCCGAGGCCGCCACCGAGGTGCAGGCGGAAGCCGCGCCGAAGAAGGAGCCCAAGGCCAAGGCAGCCGAGACAAAGGCAGCCGAGACCGCGGCAGCGCCGCTGTTCAAGGCGCCCAAGGGTGAGCCGGACGATCTGACCGTGATCAAGGGCATCGGCCCGGTCGCAGCCAAGGATCTCAACGAGCAGGGCATCATCACCTTCGCGCAGCTCGCCAAGCTGACCGACAAGGATGTCGCCAAGATCGACGAGCACATGCCCTTCAGCGCCGACCAGATCAAGGACTGGCGCGAGCAGGCCAAGGAATTGGCGGCGAAGTAATTTTCTGGCGACCAGGTCGCCGGATCGGACTTGAAACGGAACGCGAACGCGTTCATAAGGCCTTTTAGGCGCCTTGCGGCGCAACGGAGTTAGTTAGATGGCACACAAGAAAGCTGGCGGCTCGTCGCGCAACGGTCGCGACTCGCATTCCAAGCGTCTGGGCGTGAAGAAGTTCGGCGGCGAAGCCGTCATCCCGGGCAACATCATCATTCGTCAACGCGGCACCACGTGGCATCCCGGCGTCAATGTCGGCATGGGCACGGACCATACGCTTTTTGCGCTCGAGACCGGCGCCGTGACGTTCAACAAAAAAGCCAACGGCCGAACCTACGTATCGGTCAACCCGATTGCCAAAGCCGCGGAGTAGCCGGTTCCGCACTAGAACACCGGCGCCCATCTCGGGAACCGGTGTCTGGCAAAGCCAGGAAAAGGATCAGGGGAGATGGGTTTCCATCTCCCCTTTTTCTTGTGCCTGGAGGACTTTCAAATGGTTGCCGAAGCGGAAGACTCAGAAGACGAAAGTTACGCGATAGACTGCCCGGTGCTGGTCACCGAGCGGCTGGTGATGCGGGCGCCCCACGAGGGCGATATCGCGCAGCTGGTCGAGCTTGCCGACAACCGCCATGTCGCCGAAATGCTGGCACGCATGCCGCACCCCTATGGCGAGGCCGAGGCGCGCGCTTTCCTGGCCATGACCAAATCGCGCCGGGCCGGCATTGCTTATGCCCTGACGCTGGCTGGCACCGACACCTTCCTCGGTTGCGCCGGCCTCAACACCACCGATCGCGGGCTGGAGCTCGGTTACTGGATCGGCGAGCCGCACTGGAAGAAGGGCTATGCGACGGAAGCAGCGCACGCGCTGGTCGATCTCGCCTTCCAGAGGACGTCGATCCAGGTCCTGCATGCCTCGACGCGGGTCATCAATCCGGCCTCGCGCCGCGTCATCCACAAATGCGGGTTCCAGTATGCCGGCCAGGGCATGCTGAACTCGATCGTCGCCGGCCAGGTTCCCGTCGAGCGCTACCGGCTCGATCGCAAGACCTGGACCAGCCTGCGGAACTGGGTGCATTTCTGATGGATGACGGCGGTCAAGCCAATGGTCGACAGCAGCGATATTGAAACGGCCGCGATCGCGCCGATGACGCCTGGGGATATCGAAAGCTTTCATCGCGCGCTCGATGTCGTAGCGCGTGAGCGAAAGTACTTGTCCTTCCTTGAGGCGCCACCGCTGGATCAAGTCAGAAGTTTCGCAATGGATCGTATCGGGAGAGGCGATCCGGGGTTCGTGGCCGTTGTTCGTGGCGAGGTCGTCGGCTGGTGCGACATCTCACGCCATGATCGGCTCATCCATGCCCATCGCGGCTCCCTCGGGATGGGGATTGTTCCTCCCTATCGGGGGCGTGGCCTTGGACTGCGGCTCATCAATGCAACCTTGGCGCAAGCGCGCAGGGCCGGTTTCGTCCGCATCGAACTCTCCGTGCATTCCGACAATGCTCGCGCCATCTCTCTCTACGACAAGGTCGGGTTTGTCAGGGAGGGCGTGCAGAGCGATGCCGTCCATGTCGACGGGGAATACCGCGATACGATCATGATGGCGATCGTCGAACGCGAAAACGCCGCCAGATGAATGGCCATCAGCCCAGCTCGACCCACACTGGCAGATGGTCCGAGCCGACTGCCTTTCGGTCGACCCATAGACGCTGCAGGGATCTGGCAAGCGAAGCGCTGGTGAAGATATAATCGATGCGCTTGTGCCGGCTGGGATCGGTGGGTTGCTTGGGATCAACCCAACTGATGAGATCGTCGCCGGTGGCGTTCAGCCGCAAGGCGGCATCGACGGCGAAGTCGGCGGTCAGCGGCATGCCGAATTCATGGTCCGGCCGGCCGGCGAGTTCGACATATTCGGGTGAGCCGGCCAGCATGTTGAAATCGCCCATTCCGACAAAGGCTTCGGGATGCGGCAGTTCCGGCAGGCCGATCTCGGCGACGCCGGACAGTGCTCCGCCTTCGAGCGCATAGTTCAGCATGCGTTGGCGCAGGAACTGGATCTGGCTGGCGCGTTCGAGGGGGCTGCGGTGATCGAGATGGATGGAATAGAAGCGGATGAAACCAAGCGGCGTCTCGATCAGCGCTTCCAGCGCGCCGCGCTGGAAGTTCATCATCTCGAAGCTGCGGCTGCGCGGCAAAAGCAGGTTGCGCGACAGATGAATGGGCGTCCTAGACAGCACCATGTTGCCGAGCTGGAAGGTTTTCGTCACGGCACGGCCGTTGTCGATGTGCGAACCGATATTGGCCTCGAAATTGCTGCCATAGACGGCGAAATAGTCGGGCAGCGCCTCGCCGATCTCGGCGACCATGTCGCGGCCGCCATTCCGAGGATTGTTGCGGGTCACCTCCTGCAAAGCGATCACGTCGGCTCCGCGCACGGCATCGGCGATGCGCCCGACATCGTACTGCCCGTCGAGGCCGATGCCGTACTGGATGTTGTAGGTTACAAGCTTCATTCCGACGTCTCTCCGGCCAACCCACATGGCCATTGTCACAAAACGGCCTCGCCCTTCGCCGCGCCTTGGTTTAGAGCAAGGGCCAAGGTTTAGAGCAATGCCGCAAAGCCACTAGTAGAAACTGTACAATCTCATGAAATTTCTCGATCAAGCCAAGGTATACATCCGCTCCGGTGATGGCGGCGCCGGTTCGGTGTCGTTCCGGCGTGAAAAATTCATCGAGTTCGGCGGGCCGGATGGCGGCGACGGCGGCCGCGGCGGCGATGTCTGGCTGGAGGCGGTCGACGGGCTGAACACGCTGATCGACTACCGGTATCAGCAGCATTTCAAGGCCAAGACCGGCGTCCACGGCATGGGCCGCAACATGACCGGAGCCAAGGGCGCCGACGTCACGCTGAAAGTGCCGGCCGGAACGCAGGTGTTCGAAGAAGACAACGAGACGCTGATCTGCGACCTGACCGTGGTCGGACAGCGCTTTCTGCTGGCCAAGGGCGGCAATGGCGGTTTCGGCAACCAGCATTTCAAGACCTCGACGAACCAGGCGCCGCGCCGCGCCAATCCCGGCCTGCCGGGGCAAGAGCTCAACATCTGGCTGCGGCTGAAGCTGATCGCCGATGCCGGGCTGGTCGGGCTGCCCAATGCCGGCAAGTCGACATTCCTGGCGGCGGTCACCGCAGCCAAGCCGAAGATCGCCGACTATCCCTTCACGACGCTGCATCCCGGCCTCGGCGTTGCCCGCATCGACGCGCGCGAATTCGTCATCGCCGACATTCCGGGCCTCATCGAAGGCGCGCATGAGGGCGTCGGCATCGGCGATCGCTTCCTTGGCCACGTCGAGCGCACGCGTGTGCTGCTGCATCTGGTTTCGGCGCAGGAGGAAAATCCGGGCAAGGCCTACAAGACCGTGCGAGCCGAGCTCGACGCCTATGGCCATGGCCTCACCGACAAGGTCGAGATCCTGGCGCTTTCCCAGGTCGACACGCTCGACGCCGATGCGCGCAAGAAGAAGGTCGCCTCGCTGAAACGCGCTGCCGGCCGCGCGCCGATGCTGTTGTCGGCGGTCACCGGCGAGGGCGTCGAGGCGGTGCAGCGGGCGCTGATGGCGGTGATTGCTGAGGCGCGCGCGCAGATCGCGGCGCCGGTCGAGACGCGCTGGGACAAATAGGGTCATGCAGTCGCTGAGAAAATATCGGCGCATCACCGTCAAGATCGGCTCGGCGCTGCTCGTCGACCGCACGACGGGCCTGAAGCGCGACTGGCTGGCTTCGCTCGCCGACGACATTGCCGGGCTGGCCCAGGGCGGCGCTGAAATCCTCGTCGTGTCGTCCGGCGCCATCGCGCTTGGCCGCACCATCCTTGGCCTCGGCAAGCGAGCCCTGAAACTGGAGGAGAGCCAGGCGGCGGCAGCCGTGGGACAGATCGCGCTGGCCGGCGCCTGGTCGGACGCGCTCGGCAAGGGCAGCCTGAAATCGGGCCAGATCCTGCTGACGCTCGGCGACACCGAGGAGCGCCGCCGCTATCTCAACGCGCGGGCGACGATCTCGACACTCTTGAAGATGAAGGCAGTGCCGGTCATCAACGAGAACGACACGGTGGCGACTTCCGAAATCCGCTACGGCGACAATGACCGGCTGGCGGCCCGCGTCGCCACCATGATGGGCGCCGATCTTTTGGTGCTGCTTTCCGACATCGACGGGCTCTACACCGCGCCGCCGGCGCGCGACCCCAACGCCAAATTCATTCCGGTGGTCGACCGCATCACGCCTGATATCGAGGCGATGGCGGGTGCGGCCGCTTCCGAGCTGTCGCGCGGCGGCATGCGCACGAAGCTCGATGCCGGCAAGATCGCGACCGCCGCCGGCACCGCGATGATCATCACGTCGGGCACTCGGCTGTCGCCGCTGATGGCGATCGAACGCGGCGAGCGCGCTACTTTCTTTCGGCCGAGCAGCAACCCGGTCAAGGGCTACAAAACCTGGATCGCCGGCCAGCTCGAGCCGGCCGGCCGGCTTACGGTCGATGCCGGCGCCATCGGCGCGCTGCTGTCGGGCAAATCGTTGCTGCCGGCCGGCGTCAAGCTGGTCAGCGGCAATTTCTCGCGCGGCGACACGGTGGCGATCCTGTCGCCCGAGGGCCGCGAGATCGCGCGCGGGCTGGTTGCCTATGATGCCGCCGATGCCGTAAGGATCGCGGGCCTGAAGACGGCCGAGATCGAAACCGTGCTCGGCTACGAGGCGCGTTCGGCGATGATCCACCGCGACGACCTTGTGGTGAGCCATTCGGGTGACCAAGTACGGGCCGGCGACCAAACAGGGGCCGGTGACCAAGTCACGGTCGGTGGCGATGTAAGCGGAGGATGAGCCATGCTGAAACTGCATGAAAAATCCGGGGATGACACTGTCGCGCTGATGGCCGATATCGGCCGGCGCGCCCGCGCTGCCGCCCGGCCGCTGGCCATTGCCACGACCGCCGCCAAGAACGCCGCACTGCTGGCCATGGCCGAGGCGATCGTGGCCCGTGAGCAGGACATTCTCGACGCCAACGCCATCGATGTTTCGAATGGTCATGAATCCGGGCTTTCCACCTCCTTCATGGACCGGCTGAAGCTCGATCCGGCGCGCATCCGCGCCATGGCCAACGGCATCCGCGAAATCGCCGCGCTGCGGGATCCGGTTGGCGACGTGATCGCGCAGTGGGACCGGCCGAACGGTCTGCATATCGAGCGCGTGCGCACGCCGCTCGGCGTCGTCGGCGTCATCTATGAGAGCCGCCCGAACGTCACCGCCGATGCCGGCGCGCTGTGCCTCAAGGCCGGCAATCCGGTGATCCTGCGCGGCGGTTCGGATTCGCTCAATTCTTCCGCCGCCATCCACGCCTGCCTGGTCGAAGGGCTGAAGCAAGCGGGCCTGCCGGAGGATGCCATCCAGCTGGTGCCGACCACCGACCGCGCCGCCGTCGGCGAGATGCTGAAGGGGTTGGGCGGCAACCTCGACGTCATTATCCCGCGCGGCGGCAAAAGCCTGGTCGGACGGGTGCAGGCCGAGGCGCGGGTCCCGGTCTTCGCCCATCTCGAAGGCATCTGCCATCTCTACATCGACCGTTCCGCCAAGCTCGATATGGCGGTGCGGATCGCCGTCAACGCCAAGATGCGGCGCACCGGCGTCTGCGGTGCCGCCGAGACGCTGCTCGTCGACCGGGCGGGTGCC
>NZ_RZRP01001100.1:0-1738 GCF_003997795.1 Mesorhizobium sp. M7A.F.Ca.US.005.03.2.1
GGCTATTATGCTCGTGCCCCTTCCGCCTCTCTCGCCTTTTCCTCTATCTCCTCCTCCCTTTCCCCCTTCCATTCTTTTCTTCCTTCCCCTTTCTTTTCTCCGCTCTCCTTCTCTTTCGCTTCCCTGTTCTAGCCTTTTCTTCCCTCTGCCTTCGCTCCCCTCCCTTTTTTTTCCCCCCCCCCGCGCTTATGCCTCTCGCCGCCCGCCGGGCGCTCAGGAATGACGATGTCTGCTTCGTCGGCATCGGCGCACCGTCCGCGGCCTGCAATGTGGCGCGGCTGACGCATGCGCCTGACATCACGCTGATCTACGAGAGCGGCACGATCGGCACCGCGCCCGATGTGCTGCCGCTGTCGATCGGCGATGGCGAATTGTGCGAGACCGCCGTCACCACCGTCGCGGTGCCGGAGATGTTCCGCTACTGGCTGCAGGGTGGCCGCATCTCGATCGGTTTTTTGGGGGCGGCCCAGCTCGACAAGTTCGGCAACATCAACACCACCGTCATCGGCAACTATTTCCATCCCAAGACCAGACTGCCCGGCGGCGGCGGCGCGCCGGAGATCGCGACCTCGTCGAAGCAGATCTACATCACAATGGCGCAGACCAAGCGCGGCATGGTCGAGAAGATCGACTTCTTCACCTCCTTCGGCCATGGCGAGGGTGGCGATCATCGCAAGCGGCTTGGCATCGACACATCAGGTCCGACCTTGCTGATCACCGATCTCGCCATCTGGAAGCCGGATCCGGTGACCAAGGAATTCACCGTCGTGTCGTTGCATCCGGGCGTCACCCGCCAGCAGGTGCAGGAGAGCTGTGGCTGGGTGGTAAAGTTCGCGGAGGCGCTTGACGAAACACCGGCGCCAAGCGAACTCGAATTGAAGACATTGCGCGACCTGCAGGCCCGCACCAAGGCGGCGCATGAGGGAACCGGAAAAGCAAAGGCTGCATGACATGGCCGAGGCCTATATCTGCGACTACATCCGCACGCCGATCGGCCGCTTCGGCGGTTCGCTGTCTTCGGTACGATCGGACGATCTAGGCGCCATCCCGCTGAGGGCACTGGTTGAGCGCAATGCCGGCATCGACTGGCAGGCGATCGACGATGTCGTCTATGGCTGCGCCAACCAGGCCGGCGAGGACAATCGCAACGTAGCGCGCATGGCGCTGCTGCTGGCAGGGCTGCCAAAGGAGGTCCCGGGCTCGACCGTCAATCGCCTGTGCGGCTCCGGCATGGATGCGCTGACCATTGCCGCCCGAGCCATCAAGGCCGGCGAGGCGGAGCTGATGATCGCGGGCGGCGTCGAATCGATGAGCCGGGCACCCTTCGTCATGCCCAAGGCCGACACGGCGTTCTCGCGCAATGCCGAGATTTACGACACCACCATCGGCTGGCGCTTCGTCAACCCGCTGATGAAGAAGCAGTATGGCGTCGATTCCATGCCGGAAACCGGCGAGAACGTCGCCGAGGATTTTTCGGTGTCGCGGGCCGACCAGGACGCTTTCGCAGTGCGCAGCCAGAACAAGGCCGTCGCCGCACAAGCCAATGGAAGATTGGCGAAGGAGATCACCCCAGTGACCATCCTGCAGCGCAAGGGCGATGCGCTCATTGTCAGCAAGGATGAACACCCCCGCGCGGGCTCAACGGTCGAGGCGCTGGCCAAGCTGCCGACGCCGTTCCGGCAGGGCGGCACGGTGACGGCCGGCAACGCCTCCGGCGTCAATGACGGCGCGGCGGCGC
>NZ_RZRP01001101.1:0-1735 GCF_003997795.1 Mesorhizobium sp. M7A.F.Ca.US.005.03.2.1
CCGAAACAGTTGCTGTACTGGCGAGCGATCATGTCGCGGTCGGCAGCCTCCCTCATCGCGTCCAGCAAATGGACCTTCGGCTCCTGCCGCACATCGTTGGCGGCTTCTCCGAGGCCGCCTGGCGCGGCCGTGACGATCGCCTCGAATACCGCCTTGGTATCCTGCACGCTCAAAGCCCGAAGCAGCGAATCGAGATTGTCCTGCAGTCTGTCACCGCCCATTTCGGCAGCGCATATCAGAGGCCCTGCCAGAAGGATGATTCCGAGATTGGTGTTGGTTGCGACCGCCAGTCGTGTCGCGCGCACCGCCTCCAGCATCCGCTGCCCGACCGGCAGACGAGGATCGGTCAGCGGCCCGGAGGAAACCTCCGCACTTGTCATGAACTGGGCGGCGGACATGCCGTGTCCGTCGGCGAACAGATGGACGTTGCCCGGCTTTAGGGCTTCGATCTCCATCCTGCAGGCATTCTTATAGCTGGCCCGGAGGCGTTCACGCGAAAGCGCCAACTTGCCCGCCCTCACGAATTCGCAGGCGCGGCAAAACGGTAGGGCCGCGGTGCGGCGGCCGCCTCGGCGCGGTCGGCCAGAAGTTTCAGCAAGGCATCGGCGATTGCTTCGGCGATGTTCACGGCGACCACCGACTGCAATCCCGACCATGCGGGCATGCTGTTCACTTCGAGTATGAACAGATTGCCGTCGTCAGCCCGCACGATGTCCACGCCGGCAAAATCCGCGCCGACCGCGGCTGACGCAGCGACGGCCAGCGATGCCAGTTCCGCCTTGCCATGTTCGGAAACCTGTTCCGGCACGCCACCCCGGTTGACGTTCGTGATCCAGTCGTCGCTGATGCGGCTCATCATCGCCACGGTCTCTCCGGCGCAGACAAACACGCGGAAATCCCGGAAAGGCGGACCGGCACGCGACACATATTGCTGAAGGTAGTAGACGCTGTTCACCTCTTCTGCGGCCGGCAGGTCCGAGAGCGTGCGGATCAGCTTTATGCCGCGGCCTTGCGCCCCGAACAATGGTTTCAGCACCAGCGGTCCCCGCGGAAGCTCTTGCGCCGCGACCTCCTCGGCGACGGCAAGTCCTTCTGCGGCAAAGGTGCGTGGCGTAGGCAGGCCGGCATTTTTCAGGAGGAATGTCGTCATCGACTTGTCGACGCAGCGCTCGATCGCCTGCGCGGAATTCCATACGGGAACCGACAGTCTGCTTAACGCGTGCAGCACCCCGAGGCGCCGGGTAACCGCTTCAAACGATCCGGCGGCGATCGAACGGACGAGCACGGCGTCGGGCAGCGTGCCGCCGAAGCCGGGGATCGTAAGTCCGCTCGGGCTGCTGGTATCGAATGCGATCGCCGCCAGCGGCACGGCTGTAACGGCGGCGCCCCCCCGACCAAGTCCTGCCGCCAGGCCGTTGGAGCCGGTGTCCACTTTGTCGCTGACGATCAGGATGCGAGGGATCATGTGGCCTCTCGGGTGCGGGAATGTCGGCGGCGCGAGCGATTCCAGGCCCTCATGGCAGCGTCCGCGGCAGGGCTGCACGGAAGGCAGTCGCCGGGCGGGCGAATGACAGACGAATCCCTTTGCACCGCCATGCCCTAGCCGAGACTCCGTTCGAGCATCTTCAGATCACGCCGACCGGCGCGAAAAGTATCGCCGGTTTCGATCGCTGTCACGATCACTTCAGCCGGGCTGAACAGCAACGGGTCGATGGCATAGAAATCGCCCTTGAAC
>NZ_RZRP01001102.1:0-1735 GCF_003997795.1 Mesorhizobium sp. M7A.F.Ca.US.005.03.2.1
CGGCAAAGTGGCTCATCGCGTCGCGATAGGCCTGCGGCCCAATGTCGTTCTTCTTCAGCACCGTATTTTTTCCATTGTCAGGATCCTATCGACATATATGGCCAGACATAGCCCGCCACAAGCGAAGTGCCTGAGCCATATCCCGAAATTCGCGTGTTGCACCAAGGCCGGGCAGCCTTTAGGTCTTGGCGGCAACAGTGCCGGGAGCATAGGACCGGCCCGGAGGATCCCATCGCTCGAATGCGACCCAGGACAAGAACAATAGCGGCGCTGTTCTGGCTGTTCCTGGCCAGTGGTGCGGATGCCCGGACGCTGCTGGTCGGCGTCTCGGCGCCCCTGTCGGGACCATCGGCCATTCTCGGCAAGCAGATCGAGGCCGGTACCGGTATGGCCGCCGAAGCGGACGGCATCGAACTCAAGACCGTGGATGACGCCTGCACCGCCGATGGCGGCGCTGCCGCGGCCAGGGAATTCGCAGCCGTCAAGGTCAATATCGTGGTCGGCTTTCTCTGCACCGAGGCGATCGAGGCGGCGATGCCGATCCTGAAGGACGCCAACATTCCGGTCATCACCATTGGCGTGCGAACCGAAAGCCTGACCGACCGCCGCGCCAAGACCGGCTGGCCGGTCTATCGCCTCGGACCACGCGGCGACGATGAGCGCAATGCGGTCGCGTCAGCCCTCACCCGCCTGTGGCAAAACGAATTGTTCGCCATTATCGACGACGGCACCATCTACGGCCGTGAAATCGCCGAGACGTTGCGGGCAGCGGCCGAACAGGCAGCGCTGAAACCTGTGTTCGTCGACACGTTCCGGCCCCAGCTCGACAATCAGATCGGCATGATCGGTCGGCTGAAGAAGGCCGGCGCGACGCATGTCTTTGCCGGCGGCGATGGCGACGACATCGCCATCATGGGCCGCGATGCCGCACAGCTTCAGGCGGGCATCGTCTTTGCCGGCGGCGAGAATCTGCGCACGCCGCCCGGCGACGTGCCCTATTCCTTGGGCACACTGATGATCGCACCGCCGGAATGGGCCGATGTCGCCGATCCAAAAGTGCTGGCGGCCTTTGCCGCGCAGAAAGTCGTGCCCGACGGCTATACGCTGCCGGCCTTTGCGGCGGTCGAAATCGCCAAGGCAGCGTCGGGCTTGTCCGAAAGCTCGGGCAAACCACTGACCGAAGCTCTGACCGGACAGGATTTCACCACGGCGATCGGGCCGATCCGGTTTGATGCGAAAGGCGATCTCAGCCGGAGTCCCTACCGCGTCTTCCGCTTCGATGGCACGCGCTTTGCGCCCTTGGAAAGCTACTGATGTTTCGCACCGGCCCACGCAACCTGATCACCGACGTTGCCGGCCTGCGCGTCGGCAATGCGTCCGACGCCAAGCTGAAATCCGGGGTAACGACCGTGCTTTGCGATGCGTCCACAGTGGCGGGCGTTCAGATCCTGGGCGGTGCGCCGGGCACCCGCGAGACCGACCTGCTCGAACCGCACAATTCCGTCGATGTGGTGCACGCCGTGGTGCTTTCGGGCGGTTCGGCTTTCGGCCTCGACGCGGCCTCCGGCGTGCAGGCGGCGTTGCGTGAACACGGCATCGGCCTCGAGGTCGGCGGTTTTCGCGTTCCGATCGTGCCGTCGGCGATCCTGTTCGACCTGCGCAATGGCGGCGACAAGGATTGGGGCCGTTATCCGCCCTACCGCGAGCTTGGCTATGAAGCCGCGCAAACCGCCAC
>NZ_RZRP01001103.1:0-1732 GCF_003997795.1 Mesorhizobium sp. M7A.F.Ca.US.005.03.2.1
GAGATCGTCCTGCCGGCCCTGCGCTATTTCCAGGATATCGAGCTCAATCTCGACAATTCCTACGGCTTCAAGGCGAGTTTCAACCCGACGCTCAAACCGGGCAGCGATCACCCCGCCGGCTGGGTTGCGCCGGATCACCTCGGGCTGAATCAGGGACCGATCGTGCTGATGATCGAGAACTATCGATCGGATTTTCTATGGAAGTTGATGCGCGCCTGCCCGCATGTGGTGCGCGGCCTGCGCCGGGCCGGCTTCAGCAGCGGCTGGCTTTGACAGTCCGGATTCGCTCGATAGGGAAGCTGCCAGGACAAGGAAAGCCCATATTCGGAATATCAAATATCGGGCAAGACGAAGATCATCGCGATTGCAGTAATTCCGTTAACGCCTACATAGGCTCGATCCAGTGTTCCGCCAGCCCGAAACCTGTGCACCGCGGTCAAAGAGGCCGAATCGCTACTTCAAATTCAACAGGTAATCCGCGACTGCATTGCGATCGTCGTCCGTCCAGTGCGACGTCTCGTCGGTCACCACCAGCCCCATTTCTTTGCCGACCTTGCCGGCATTGGGGGTGACACCGGTCTTGAGGGTTTGAGCTAGGCCATCCCTGGTGTAACCACCCTGCAGCAACGCGGCCGGTGTAAGGGGCGGCGCCTTGCCTCCCGGACCTTCAAACGGATTACCGGTAAAGCGCTTGCCCTGCACGACGGAGCCAAGCGCGTTGAGGGGAGAGTGGCAGGTGACACAATGGGCGGGACCGTTGGCAAGGTAGGCCCCACGGTTCCACTGGGCCGAATGTGCCGGATCGTTTTGATAGCGATGCGGCGAAAAGAAAAGGTTCTTCCACCCGGAAATGAACAACCTGATGTTGAAAGGGAAGATCACGCGATTTGCCGGAGCCTCGCGCGACACGGGCTGCGTCGCCATGACCGCCGCATAGAGATCCACGACCTCCTGATCGCTCATTAGTGTGAAGTCATTATAGGGGAAGACCGGATAGAAATTTTTCCCGTGCGGACCAATGCCGTTGCTCAGCGCGTTCGAAAACTGCGCCAGGGTCCAGTTGCCGATCCCGGTTTTCTTGTCAGGGGTAATGTTGGGCGGATAGAACACGCCGAACTTGGTCTTCAACGGCTTGCCCCCGGCCAGAGCGGGACCGTTGTGCTCGTGGTCCGTGTGGCAGGCGTCGCAGCCACTGAGGCGGATCAGGTAGGCGCCGCTAGCGGCATTTCCCGCCAGCGTCAGGTCGCGCGCCGGACCCGTTACCGGCTTCAGGAAATAGATCGCCACAACGAGCCCGGCCAGCACGACGGCCGCGAGCCACCACTTCCAATGTCGCCGCACGCCCGCCGCCACTTTCACGCCTCCCCGTCATATACACGCAGGCGGCTGTTGCCGAGCATCCGCCACAGCGCCCAGATGGTGCTGCCGAGGTAGACGAACGACGCGGGAATGCACATCAGGACGCCCGCGAGCACCTGGTCGTCGAGCGGATTGCCGGCATAGGCGCCATAGAGCGGATGCGAGGCGAACATGATCAGCGCGGATAGGAATGCCCCTTGGATGCCGACGAGCGACACCAGGACCACCGCCATGCCGGGGCTCAGCCGGCGATCGCCGCTGGTCAGGATAATTCGCCAGAAGAAGGTGGCGGCCGCAAGCAGCGTCAGGTGTTCCCAGACATGCACGGCCTCATTGTCAAGGGCCCAGTCATAGGCGGCGGGAACGTGCCAGA
>NZ_RZRP01001104.1:0-1729 GCF_003997795.1 Mesorhizobium sp. M7A.F.Ca.US.005.03.2.1
GCACGGCGACCCCGTTCCTGGCGGCGCGCATTAAAGTGTTCCAGGACGGGGCAGCCGGTGCGGCGTTGATGCATTGCTTCCTAGCTGCCCTAAGAACTGGCGGCTGTGATTCTGTCACCTTGAATCACGCTCGACGCCGGCAGAACGCTCTGTGCGTCGGGCCATGCCGCGCGGTGGCCCGTCCGCCGGAGTTAGTATGTGCACATGCTGAATTGCCGAAATGACGATAACCACGCGAGGGATTGTCGAGAAAGCTGTTCGAGTTTGTCCTCGTCCGTTATCCCAGCTTGGTAGTAAGCCAGGATGCGCGATGCACTCCGTTCTCTCTTGGTTTCGGTCTCGTTTTTTGGGGTTGCTGCGCGCCAAAACGCGGCTCAGTACGGCCAGCTCTGATGGGGTGAAGGCGTCTCTATGCTTGCATCAACTCCGCGCCGCCCGCCTCGGGTGGGGAGCCGAGGCGGGCTGAAGCTGTGGGGATCCAGCTTCCGATGCCGGGCAACAGGCGATTGTGCAAGAGGGATTGTCCGGCGCGGCCCAACGCAGGATGGACAGAATGTTCCGGGAGTTTTGGTGAGGCGAAAATAATTGGCCAAGAGCCAGAAGCACGGCGCAGGATACGGCATGTAAGACTTGCCGGCGTGCGATCCAGTCAGCAGCTCGGGCCAAGATCCGAATCCTGGATGTGAGTTTCTGGACCTTGCTGAGCATTTAAGAGTTGAGGTACGGCCGTTATGATCTGCGGCAGAAAGAAGGGCTTGGTGATCATATTATGCTGTTGGGAACACCTTCGGCTCCCCAGTGTACCTCGCTATCGCCGCTGATACGCTGCCGCGATCGATTGACGTCCTGAGGTCGCCTTGGACAACGCCAAGACGGGCTTGGTGCTTCGACAGCCAAGTGCCAGACGATGAGGACGATTGCAGGCCTACAGCAGCCGCGCGAATGGTTTCTCGCTGTAAGCTCGTGTCGGGTTGGTACGCTGCGGCGGCTTGCCGGCGCGGTCGCTTTGATCAAGCTTCCTGCTGATCTTCAGAAGCCTGCTGGATTTGGGTCATCACCTTTCGGGGATCGACATTCTCTGCCAGTTGCCGCAGCTCTTTGTCGGCCGGGGTGGAGACATTCAGACGCACCGCCAAGGCAGCCACCATCTCGATCAGCCGCGTGGTTTCATGTTCGTTAAGGAGGCTGATCTGCAAATCCAGTTCCGCTCGGCGCTCGCTGTGTTCGGCCATTCTGTTCTGATTGATCAGCACGAAGGTAGACAGGAAGATTGCCTCGACGGAAGCGACCATGGCCAGGATCACGAAAGTTGGGTCCCAAGCTGGGATGGCTGGTATCGCGCCTAGGTTTGCAAGGATCCAGGCCACGAGGATTGCGAGATGCAGATAGACGAAAATCATGCTCCCCGCGAAGCGCGAAATAGCGCCGGCAATCCGCACCTGAACGCTTTGGTGCTCCTCCTGTTGTCGCCTGTGCTCGACCAGTGCCTCTATGTTCTGGTGGAGCACCGACTGCGTGTTGGCTGGACGTTGGTCGCTCATTTGGAAAGCTCGTTTGAACGACGATCTGGTGCAAGCGGCGTCACTTGTCGCCCGCCTGGAACATTTGCGGAGCCGGACCTGGCTTGAACTCGTCGGCACGCAGCTTACGTCGCTGCCGACGGTTCGATTGGGAAAGGGCGTGCCGTGCTGAAATCGTGTGCATCATACCGACTACTGTCTGTGGGGTG
>NZ_RZRP01001105.1:0-1727 GCF_003997795.1 Mesorhizobium sp. M7A.F.Ca.US.005.03.2.1
GCCGGCAACGGCATCACCATCCGCACCGACAATGCCGGCACCGCCGGGGCTGGGACGGCCGTCACCTTCGCCATCAGGCCCGAAAAGATCAAGGTGTCGTCGAAGAAGCCGGCCGAGGCCGTCAACGCCATCGAGGGCGAGGTCTACGACATCGCCTATCTCGGCGACATGACCGTCTATCATGTCAGGCTGGACGACGGCCAGGTGGTGCGCGCCAGCACCATGAACGCGGCCCGCATCACCGAGGATCCGTTGAGCTGGAACGACCGCGCCTGGGTTTCCTTCCGGCCCGACGCCGGCGTCGTGCTGACGCGGTAGGGGGCGACCATGTCGAGCGCCGCCGTCACCACAGCATCAGCCTCTCCGGCATCCAATGCCGGCAGATCCATCCTTGCCAGGCTGGGTGCTGCCTTCGTTGGCCGACTGGTCATCATCATCCCGTATGTCTGGCTGCTGTTCTTCTTCCTCATTCCGTTCGTCATCGTCTTCAAGATCTCGCTGTCGCAGACGGCGATCGCCATTCCGCCCTATACGCCGGCGCTCGATTTCAGCGGCGGTATCTCAGGGTTCCTGGCTCAGCTGAAACAGCTCAGCCTCGACAACTACACCTGGCTGACGCAGGACGCGCTCTACTTCAACGCCTATGTGACCAGCGTCATCATCGCCGCGGTCTCGACGGTCCTGACATTGCTCGTCGGCTACCCCATCGCCTACGGCATGGCGCGCGCGCCGGCGACGATCCGCCCGACCTTGCTGATGCTGGTCATCCTGCCGTTCTGGACCTCGTTCCTGATCCGCGTCTACGCCTGGATCGGCATTCTCAAGCCCGAAGGGCTGCTCAATCAGCTGCTGCTCGCCACCGGCATCATCCACCAGCCGCTGATCATCCTCAACACCTATACGGCGATTTTCATCGGCATCGTCTATTCCTACCTGCCGTTCATGGTGCTGCCGCTCTATTCCGCGCTCGAGAAGATGGACTATTCGCTGATCGAGGCGGCCAAGGATCTCGGTTGCCCGCCGACCAGTGCGTTCTGGAAAATCACCTTCCCGCTGTCGCTGCCCGGCGTCATCGCCGGTTGTCTGCTGGTGTTCATTCCGGCCGTCGGCGAATTCGTCATTCCCGATCTGCTCGGCGGATCGCAGACGCTGATGATCGGCAAGACGTTGTGGAACGAGTTCTTCGCCAATCGCGACTGGCCGGTATCGTCGGCCGTGGCCGTCATCCTGCTGTTGCTGCTGATCGTGCCGATCATGCTCTTCCAGCGGGCTCAGGCGCGCGCTCAGGAAATGGACAGGTGACCTCATGAACGCCACCTGGAGCCGCTTCAACATCACCTCGATCGTGCTTGGCTTTGCCTTTCTCTACCTGCCGATCGTGCTGCTCATCGTCTTCTCGTTCAACGAATCGAAACTGGTCACGGTCTGGGGCGGTTTCTCGACCAAATGGTACGTCTCGCTATTCCACAACCAGGGTCTCATGGACGCGACCTGGGTGACGGCGCGTGTTGGCCTGATCTCGGCCACGGTTGCGACGGTGCTGGGCACCCTGGCGGCACTCACCTTGACCCGCTACACGCGCTTCAAGGGCAGGGTGCTGTTTTCCGGCATGGTCTTTGCGCCGCTGGTCATGCCGGAAGTCATCACCGGCCTGTCGCTGCTGCTGCTCTTCGTCGCCGTCGGGCTCGACCGCGGCTTCCTCACCGTGACGCTCGCCCACATCACGC
>NZ_RZRP01001106.1:0-1712 GCF_003997795.1 Mesorhizobium sp. M7A.F.Ca.US.005.03.2.1
GATCCATGGCGCGCAGGGCATCGCCTTCGCGGTCGCCTCCAACACCGCCAATTTCGTCATTTCGGAGATCATCCGCTTCGGCCGTGTCCGCCGCGCCTTCATCGGCGTCTCGGCCGACACTGCCAGTTTGCCGCGCCGCGCCGCCTTGTTGTCGCAAGTCTCGACCAGCACGGCGGTTCGCCTGCGCAGCGTCGAAAAGGACGGCCCGGCGGCCAAGGCCGGCCTGAAAGAAGGCGACATCATCGCCGCCATCGACGGCCGTCCTGTCACCGGCGTCGACGACCTGGTGCGCATGCTCGACGCCGAACGCATCGGCCGCGAGACGCTGTGCACCGTCGTGCGCCGCACCGGTGTCAGCCAGGTGACGGTGACGCCGGTGGCAAGGGCCAGTTGAGGCGGGCGCTCAGGCTCCCGCCACCCCTTCCGCATACTGCGCCAGAAACGCCTCGCTCGGCGGGATCGGCTTGATTACGTCGATCAGCACGCCATTGGGGTCCTTGGTGATGAAATGGCGCTGGCCGAAGGGCTCGTCGCGCAGCGAGCGCAGGATCGGCAGGCCGGCGGCGACGACGCGCTCATAGACAGCGTCCGGGTCGCGAACCTCGAAATTGATCAGCAGGCCCGAAGCGCGGCCCCGCCCCTCTTCCGGGATGGTCTCATGGTCGCCCTGGACGATGCCGAGATTGACTCTTCTGTCCTCCCCCGATTGCAGATGCACATACCAGTCGCTTTCGAACAGGGGCTGGAAGCGGAAATGCTTCACATAAAAGGCCGCCGTGCCGGCGACGTCGCCGGTCATCAGCACCGGGTAATAGCTCGTGGTCTTCATCTTTCCTTCTCCCGTCAATTAACATACAGTCTGCATGTAAACCGAATTAACATACAGGCTGCATGTATGCAACACGATTTCGCGCGTCGTTCCAACCGCGACCGCACCGAAGCGACGCGCGCCCACCTGATTGCCGCGGCGCGAAAGCTGTTCACGGAGAAATCCTATTTCGAGACCGGCACGCCGGAGATCGTCGCCGCCGCCGGCGTGACGCGCGGCGCGCTCTACCATCATTTTGCTGACAAGCAGGCACTGTTTGCTGCCGTGGTCGAGCAGGAGGCGGCAGCGGTCGCCGAGGAGATCGAGCGCGCCTCGCCGCCATCGCTGTTTGCCCATGACGCGCTGATTGCCGGCTCCGACGCCTATCTCGCCGCCATGCGCGCGCCCGGACGCACGCGGCTGCTGCTGCTCGACGGCCCGGCCGTGCTTGGCCGCGCCGCCATGGACGCGATCGACAATCGCCACGGCAACCGCTCTCTGCGCGAAGGGCTGGTCGCGGCGATGCGGGCGCAGACGATGACGAGATTGCCGGCCGAAGCGCTGACCGCACTGCTCGGCTCCGCCTTCGACCGTGCCGCCCTGGCCATCGAGGCCGGCGCCTCGGCCGAGGACTACCGTGCCGTGCTCATGGCGCTGATCGATGGACTGTCTCGTGCTCCTCATCCGGCACCTCGCCCGGTTCGAACTCGTTGAAGCAGCCGAGCTGGCGCTTGAACTGGTCGATCAGCCAGGCCGCCGCCGGCTTCGGGCTGCGATCGCTGCGATGCATGGCAAACAGCGGCGAGCTCACCTCCCTGAAGGATTCGAGGTCGATCTCGACCAGCCGGCCGCTCGCCAGGTCGTCTGATATCAGCCAGCGCGGCAGCCCGCCCCAGCCCAGCCC
>NZ_RZRP01001107.1:0-1710 GCF_003997795.1 Mesorhizobium sp. M7A.F.Ca.US.005.03.2.1
GTCGAAACAATCTTCGATGCAAGCCAGCAAGAAAAGGGAACAGAAAAATGAAGGTCCTTGAAACCGGTAATGGCGCGCGTGCAATGAAAGGGGGAGGGCTCGACCCGCAGCGTGTCAGCTTCGACAAGATCCCGATCATCGATCTCGAGCCCATGTTCGCAGGCAACGAGGCGGCCAGGCGAAAGCTCGCCCAGGAACTGCGCAAGGCCTGCACGGAAGTCGGCTTCCTCTATATCAAGAACCATCACGTTCCGAAGGATGTCATCGATGCCACGTTTGGGGTGGCGGAGGTGTATTTCGCCGAATCCGACGACGTGAAGATGGAGAATCACGTTTCCAATTCAAAGAATAATCGCGGTTATGCGGCAATATTGGAAGAGAATACGGATCCGACCGCGCGCGGAGACCTGCACGAATCCTATGATATTGCGCTGGATGTGCCAGCCGACGATCCGGACGTGAAGGCCGGCAAAGTACTCTACGGTCCCAACCAGTGGCCAGCGGGCAGGCCGGAATTCCGAACGGCACTGGAAGCCTACCATGCCGAGATGCTGACGCTGAGTGGCCACCTGCTCCATGCCTTTGCTCTGGCTCTTGGGTTGGAGGAGACATATTTCGACCTGCTGGTCGGCAAGCCGCTCGCAACTTTGCGGGTGCTCCACTATCCACCGCAGTTTGGCGAGATCGATGACCGCCAGATCGGCATTGGGGCGCATTCGGACTATGAGTGCTTCACGATCCTGGCCCAGAAGGATGGTATTTCAGCCTTGCAGGTACTGAATGCAACTGGCGAGTGGATTGCGGCCGATCCCGTCCCCGGCTGCTTCGTCGTCAATGTGGGAGATCAGATGGCGCGTTGGACCAATGACCTTTTCGCCTCGACCGTCCACCGCGCGGTGAATCGTTCCGGCAAAGAACGCTATTCGATCCCGTTCTTCTTCGGTCCAAACTATGATGCCGTGATCGAGGTGCTTCCCAGTTGCATTGATGAGGATCATCCTGCGAAGTACCCTCCGATCACGTCGGGCGAATACGTCAACGGCCGCTTCAAGGCGACATTTGCGCACTATGCCGCGCAAAGCGAGGCCGGCGCCGAAACCGCGGCTTAAGCGGATAATCCTGTCATGCGCGGCCGCTCCTGTGGCCGCGCATCGCATACCCGCCGTCCGTTGACCGAGATCAATATGATAGCACCCTCGATGGGTAGCGTCGCGTTAACTGGTTAGCCATGGCGTCACCAGAAGAACCCATTTCGGTTTGACGGTGGATGTGGCTAATTTTTCGGCTTTGAGGGCTTGGTGGAGCGCGGTCTTCCCGATTTGGGCTTTGAGCAGCAACGGAGCAGAAAACCTGCATAAGGAAGTCACGGCTCGTCGTCCGGGTCAGCGGTTTTCGGATCGCGTGGCGGGCCTCGGTTTCGGCTATGGCCGCGGCAAGGCACAGCCAGTCGGCGATGCTGAGGGGGGTAATGTTTTCAGGGGGCATTTTGCCGGTGCCAAAATGGATATCGCTCATGGTCTTACCCCTTGATGGTTGCGCGAGTGCTGAAGGTGAAAGTGTGGAGGGAGCACCACCGCCCGAAGCTGCGGCCTGGCCTCCCCACAAGGGGACCCTCAAGGGGGAGATCGGCCACCGCCCTTAAATCAGCTTCTCCAGCGTGATCGGCAGATCCCTGATCCTCTTTCCCGTCGCATGGAACACCGCGTTGGC
>NZ_RZRP01001108.1:0-1707 GCF_003997795.1 Mesorhizobium sp. M7A.F.Ca.US.005.03.2.1
ATCCAGTCGATATCGGGCATCAAGGCGGCGCGGGTCCACATCGTCATGTCCGAACGCGCCAATTTCCGCCGTGACGAGCAGCAGCCTTCCGCCTCCGTGGTCATCCGCTACGCCGGCATCGACGCCGAAAAGAGCGCCATGTCGATCCGCCATCTCGTCGCCGCCGCCGTCCCCGGCCTGTCGGCCGACAAGGTGACGGTGCTCGATTCCAGCGGCAATCTGCTGGCTGCGGGCGACGACCCTTCCAACACCAGCGCCGCCCGCACGCTCGGCGTCGAGCAGACCGTCGAGGCGCAGATCGGAGACAACATCCGCCGTGCGCTGACGGCCTATCTCGGCCCCGACAATTTCCGCGCCAGCGTCAAGGCCGAGGTCAACACCGACACCCGCCAGACGGAAGAGACCATCTTCGATCCGAATTCCCGCGTCGAGCGCTCGGTGCAGTCGGTGCGCGCCAACGAGAACAACAACCAGAAGCAGGCTTCCACTCCGGCCAGCGTCGAGCAGAACCTGCCCGAGACCCAGGCAACCGCCACCGATGGCCCGCAATCCTCCTCGCAGAACGACCGCAGGGAAGAGATCACCAACTACGAGATCAATTCCAAGAAGATCGCCACCGTCTCCAACGGCTACACCGTCACCAAGATGTCGATTGCCGTGGTCGTCAACCAGCAGCGGCTGACGACCATCCTCGGCAAGGACGCCACACCGGAGCAGATCGCCAAGCGCGTCGCCGAGATCCAGAAGATGGTTACATCCGCCACCGGCCTGGATGAAAAGCGCGGCGACATCATCGACGTCTCGGCGGTCGAGTTCATCGATGGCCTGGATGGCGAGGCGATCCCGCAGGCGGGAATGCTCGATTCGATCGGCCAGCATGCCGGCACGATGATCAATGCAGGTGCCTTCATCGTCGTGGTGTTCCTGGTGGCCTTCTTCGGCCTGAGGCCGATGGCCGCGGCGCTGACGGCAAAGGCTGCTCCAGCCCTGGCAGGTCCCAGCTTCGACGACGTCCAGCGCTCGCTGCCGACGCCGGAGGCAATGGCGGCCACCGACAATGCCGCGGTTGGCGCCTTGCCAGGCACACGCCCAGGCCCCACTCCGCTCGACGATCTTCGCCAGAAGATCCGGCCGGCGCCGCAGGACCGGCTTGCGAGGATGGTCGACCTCAACGAGGAGCGCACCGCGCAGATCCTGCGCAAATGGGCTTCCCAGGAAGTGGCGGTGTAAACCATGCCTTCCGTAGCCCTCTTCGACCTTCTGCCTGATTTCGGCACGCGCGCGCAGCGTGCCGGCCAGCCCCGGGCAGCAGTCGATCCCGAACACAAGCCCGAGACGCCGGCGCCGCAAGCCGATATCGGCACGCTGATCGCCGAGGCGGTTGCCCAGGCGGAGGCAGCGCTGGAGGGCCGCCTGGCGGCTGCGCATGACGCCGCGCTCGAAGCCGAACGCCAGGCCAGTGCTGAGGAAACAAGGATATTTCTCGAAAGCCTTGGCGACGATGTCGGCAAGGCGGTCTCGTTGCACATTGATGCGATGGAGGCGCGCGTGACCGGACTTGTCGCCGGCACGGTCGCCCGCATCATCGGCGGCATCGTCAGCGACGATCTGCAGAAACGTTCGATCGATGCGTTGGCAGACGCCGTCCGCGAAGCGGTTGGCGACGCCGAGGCTGTGCGCATCGTCGTGCGCGGCCCGCTCTCGATG
>NZ_RZRP01001109.1:0-1706 GCF_003997795.1 Mesorhizobium sp. M7A.F.Ca.US.005.03.2.1
GGCTATTCCCTCGTCGTCGATCAGGGCAATGGCGGCCTCCACAACGCGCTCCCGCGTCAAGCCGATAGCGCCTGCTCTACCGACCGAGCGCTTCTTGGTGGAAGACTGTGTGTTCAAGGCAGCTTTCCGTCACCACTATGCGAGGCCGAGGATGTGCCCGACTTCTGTCGCAAATCGTTCATTGTCCCCTGTTGTCCCGATGCTCACCCGCAGAAAGTGACGATAGCCGGCCTCCATCCATGGCTTGACGACTATGCCTTTTTTGATCAGGGCGCTAGCCACAGGGGCAGCTTGGGTCGCCAAGTCGAGGAACAGGAAGTTGGTCTGTGACGGGACAACGCGGACACCCAATCCGGCCAGGCGATCGGCGAGGATGTTTCGGTCGTGCCGTATCTTGGCCGTGGTCTGCAGCATCCATGCTTCGTCCTGGAGCGCGGCAATTGCGGCAGCCTGCGCGGCCGCGTTGACGTTGAACGGGGTCATGCATGAACGCATCGCCCTGGCGATGCGTTCATCCGAGGCGATGCCGTAGCCCGCACGCAAGCCGGCGAGACCATAGGCCTTGGAGAAGGTGCGTAGCACAACCCAGGAAAGATCCGAGCGACCGCCCAGCACCTGCAAGCCATCCGGATAGCTGGAGTCGATCATCTCGAAATAGGCTTCATCCAACACGAACAATGTCGTGGGATGCACCGCGTCAAGCAGCCGGTCGAGTGCCCTACGCGACAAGGCCCGCCCCACCGGATTGGAAGGCGATGAGACGAAAACGATCTTTGGTCTGCGTGTGAGCTCATCCGCCAACCCGTCCACGTCATAATCGAGTGCTGGTGTCATCGGCACCTTGAGCACTTGTGCACCGGCCGCCATGGGCTCGATCTCGTGCAAGCCGAAGCACGGTGAGACGGTCAAGACCGAATCACCCTTTTGCAGATACGCGCGGCAAAGTGCTGCAATCAACTCCTCCGAGCCATTGCCGCAGACGATCTGATCAGAGGAGGTGCCGAGCTTTTCCGAAAGCACGTGCCGCAGCGCAGCCGACGCCGGGTCGCTGTAGCGCGATGGGACAAGTGATGCCAGGGCGGCGGACACTGCCGGCGATGAACCGTAAGGATTCTCGTTGCTTGCCAATGCCGCAATGTCTTGCAGGCCACTGACCCGCCGCGCGGCAACTGCCGATATTCCAGCGTTGTAAACGGGAAGAGAGGCGATTTCCTGCCGAGGGCAGATGGCGTCGTTCGGAAATGACTGCATGATCCTACCTTCTCCTTTTTCTCGCTATTCGCGTCGGTTGCCCCCCGCCAGGGAGGAGGCCAATCCGGGCAAAAAATGTCGTTGACACGGCAAAGGTATATACATAATGTTTTTATTGTCCACTGAACAATAAATCTCAAAGCGGCGGACACTGAGACACTGCACCGACCATCGTAGGTGGCTTCGATGGGCACATGCAGTGTGGGAAAGGGATGGAACAATTCGCACCGGGCGACTTGGGCGCCAGAGTGCCGGCGGATAGGCGTGCAACCTGGGTCGTATCAGCGAAGGCCTCGTGCGCAGGCCGCAAATCCGAAAATGTCCAGGAAGGGAAATCCATTATGATCTCGACCCGACGTTCGTTGCTCAAGATGGGTTTGGCGGGGCTGCTTGTTCCCCAGGGGCGCGTTGCATCCGCAGACGAGAAGAAGGGGCAGTCGTTCGAAGCCTGGCGA
>NZ_RZRP01000110.1:0-11362 GCF_003997795.1 Mesorhizobium sp. M7A.F.Ca.US.005.03.2.1
CTCCCGCCACAATTCGTTCCTGCAGAACCAGGCTGCACCTTGAGTCCCGAAGCGCTTTTGCTAGTCTGCCCACCGCGCCGGCCTTCAACAACAACCCGCGAGGAAATGTGGCACAGGACAGCCAAACGCTTCATGGCGACGGTATCTCGGCGACCATCGTTGCGCAGGGCGCCGAACTGATTTCGCTGCAAGATGCGCACGGATTCGAATTCCTGTGGCAGGCGGGGCCGGAATGGCGGCGTCACTCGCCGGTGCTGTTCCCGATCGTAGGGCGGCTGGCGGGCGATCATCTGCGCCATCGCGGCCGGACCTATCCAATGACGCAGCACGGGTTCGCGCGCGACAAGCCGTTTGCCTGGGCGCGGAAGGGGCCGCGATCCTGCACGCTGGTGCTCACCGACGATGTCGACACCCGGGCGCGCTATCCGTTCGCCTTTCGGCTTGAAGTGACCTACACGCTGGTCCGCCAGCAGCTTGATGTGACTTTCGACATCACCAACACTGGTGATGAGCTCCTGCCGGCATCGATCGGGGCGCACCCGGCATTCAATTGGCCCTTGCAGCCGGATCAGGCCAAGACGGACTACCGGCTGATCTTTGCCGATGATGAGCCGGCGCCGATCCGCCGCCTTAAGGACGGACTGCTGCTGAAAACGCCACAGCCGACGCCTGTCGAAGGCAACATACTCCCGCTCTCCGAGCGGTTGTTCGACGAGGACGCGGTGATCATGGACCAGCCCGCAAGCTCCAGCGTGCGTTATGCCGCCGAGCGTGGCCCGGCGATCGAGATGTCCTGGCAAGGGGTTCGGGAGTTGGGCGTCTGGTCAAAGCCGGGCGGCGCGCCGTTCCTGTGCATCGAACCCTGGCACGGCCTTGCAAGCCCGGTGGATTTCGATGGTGATTTTGTCGACAAACCAGGCCTGATGCTGATCGCGCCGGGTGCAAGTCGCGTGATGAGCTATCAGGTACGTCTGCTGCCAATAGCCAATTGGAGTGCGCTCAGTGAATTCTGAAACGATCGAGATCTACCATCCACGTGGTGTTTCAAATTTGGGCCAATGGGACATTGGTGGTCTCAAGCTCAAAGTCTATGGTCTCGTCGCAGACAACAAAAAGATCGACGAACCCATGGCGACTCTGGCGCAGTCATTCGTGCGACAGGAGGTTCTGCCGCGTGTGGCGGACGAGGGTGACGAGAATGGCATGGGCTTTGTGATCATTCATCCTGGTGAGCTCGGTGTGTCCATCTTAGCTCACTGGTGGATACAGGGTTCGGTGCTTTGTCAGCACATCTATCGGAAGCTGTATTCCGCAACCGAACCGATGGACACGGTTAAGAGACCTGTTATTGCCTGTGTTCGGGAATTGGCTCTGATGAATGCCGAGCAGGAAGCTTGGCGAAAAACGATGATGAAAGGCGAGCCCAATCCATTGGGATACATGGGCGCTTGGGCTGACTTCGAAGCTGCATAGAGGCTGCTCATGATCGACTATTGCGTGGTCGCCCAGATCGTCGGTGCCCAATGAAGCTGTACTTCAGCCGCAATCCCAATCCTCGATTGGCGGTCGCGGTCGCACGCTATCTCGAAACGAAACTGGACTTCGAATTCGCCTCGCCATTCGCTGCCGGGCAAATGGAGAAATTTCGCCGGTTAAATCCCAACCTCTCACTGCCCATCCTTGTGGATGATGAGGGAAAGAGCCTCTGGGAGGCAGACGCCATAGCCTGCAGGCTGTCGCGCCACGCGCATTCGGATTTCTGGCGTACCGGCGATGACGAACCCGAGATGATCCGGTGGCTCAGCTGGGGCAAAGAGCACTTCGCACTCGCTTGCGACACGGTGCATTTCGAACGTGGGACGAAACAGCGGTACGGCATCGGCCCGATCGATCAGAAGCGGGTGGAGGAGGGCCTGAACCAATTCCATACGGCTGCGGCAATACTCGACGCCGTGCTTGCCGAGCGGCAGTGGCTGGTCGGCAATTCGGTTTCCTATGCCGATTTTCGAATGGCGACCTTCCTACCGTTCAACGACGCCGCCAGACTGCCGCTCGACGACTATCCCTCTGTCAGCCGCTGGTACCGTCGACTTGAAGACATCGACGCCTGGCGTGACCCTTTCAAAGGGATGGATGCACCCGAATTGCCGCCGGTGCCGCAAATGGCCGTCGCGGACCAGCGGTGAGAACGCGCGCGAAGAGCAGCGCAGCAGGCCGAACCTACCAAGGCGATGATGTGCGGGGGACCGGATGAACATCTATGTCCTGAGCGTGATCGAAGGACAGGAATGGGTCCTTCCTCGGCAGGCGGACGACTACCAGCTGTTTTCGACGCTCTGCGGCCGGAAGCAGACACAATGGCATCCGCCCAGGATGGAGATCCTGCGCGAACACGACGACGGTACGCTCCGGCAATATTCAGATTTTCCATGGCTTGGCGAGCATGTGCTCATCCTGCGGGCGAGGGCGTCGAAATTGCTTCGGCCAACCCTCGAACCGTACGGTGAATTCCTGCCGCTTCCTGCTGACGAGCCAATATCGCTCTTCAATGTCACCACCGTGATCGATGCGCTGGACGAGGAACGTTCAAAGATCGTTCGCTTTGACGATGGCGGCATCATGGTGATCGAAAGCCTCGTCCTTCGAGCGGACGCAATCGGCGGTACCGAGATATTCAAGCTGCCCGAGCGTGCCGACGGGGTGCGAATATCCGATATTTATCTGCAGGAGACGATCGTACGCCGGATCGGGGAGCTTGGGCTCAAGGGCATTGCTTTCAACCTGGTCTGGAGCGACGAGCCGGTCGGACGAGGCAGGATCGAATACCCAGGTGCCAAAAAGGGCATTTCAACCGCAAGCTCGCTCACGCGCTTTTGGGCCGCTCTGCGGCGAAGAGCGGGATTTTGACATCAAACCTGCCGGACGACGGTGCCGACCACATTGACGAGAAGGCGCGCGGCGGTCCGCGCTGACAGGCCGTCAATATCGGCCGGAGGATAGAACTCGACAAGGTCGAATCCTGCGATCCTGGCCCGTTTGCCGAGGCCGGCGATCAGGTCGATTACCTGCGTGTAGGTGAGGCCGCCGGGTGTACGCGCCGCCACGCCCGGCATGATGCTTGGATCAAGGCTGTCGCAGTCGAGGGTGACGACGACCCGCGCGGCTTTCGGAATATGCCGGAGCGCGGCTTCGACGCCCTGGGCATGAACCTCGCGGGCGGTCACGAAGCGGCTGCCATAGCGCCGGGCTGCTTCGATTTCGGCGATGCGCGCGCTGCCGACGCTGCGCAGACCGACCTGCACCATGCCGGCGACATGCGGCATCTCGCTTGCCCTGCGCATCGGGCTCGAATAGCCGTGGCGTTCGCCATGAACCTCGTCGCGCCAGTCTATATGGGCGTCGACCTGCAGGACCCAGACCGGCCCGTGCTCTGCAAAGCCGGCGAGGAAGGGAATGGTCATGGAACAGTCGCCGCCGATCAGGATCGGCACAGCCGGCAACGTCAGGATCTCGCGCGTTTTTGCCTCGATCCTGGCCCGGTTGCCGGCATTGTCATGCATGGTGGTCAAGATATCGCCGGCGTCGATGCAAGAGGCCGGCTTGCCGTCGAACAGCGGGCCGCCAAGATCGAAATCCCAGTGCTCGACGAATGCGGCATCGTCCTGGCTGGCAGCACGGATGGCGTTGGCGGCCAAGGCATAGCCGCTGCTGTCCCTGCCGGGATAGGTGCTGCCGTGACCGGCCCCGAAGATTACCGCACGAGGGACGTGGCTATCTGCAAGACGGTCGGGAAAGCCGAGAAAGGGAGGCGAGGGGGTCATGCCTTTATGGTCCTGATAGTGGCTTGGCGCACGCCGATCGGCTGCGGTTAGATCAAGCGCCTCGGCTTCAGCTTTGTGTGCCCGATTGGGTAAGCCCAATAAACCCCAAAACGATCGAGATCGAGCACCCACGGGGTGTTTCAAATTTGGGCCAATGGGACATTGGCGGCGGCATGGGCCGATTTCGAGGCGACATAGAGACTTGCGCCGGCGATGACGTTGGGCCGGGCTTGGATCGGCAGGCGCGATCCCGAAATTTCCAGTACGTGACGAGAATGAACCTTTGGCTGGCCGCCCGGTAGCGGAACCAGGCGGGGTTCACGTTGTTACCACAGCGGGCGACTGCCGGTTGCCGGATTCGGAGTCATCGTTTCATGACCAATGGCCCATTGCCTGAAAACGTTCTGGTCTCGCTTCCCATGATTGACGCAAAGGCGGCGCCGACGCTCAAAAATGCCGAGGCGGAGGTATTTTATACCGAAGCAATCCGCGAGCTTGCCGCCACCGACATTCCCTTTCTGGTCGCCGGGACCTACGCGGTAAGCGCCTATACGGGTGTCACCCGCCAGACCAAGGACCTCGATATCTTCTGCAAGGCAGGCGACTACGCGCGGATCCTCGCCCATTTCAAGCAGCTTGGATATGCCGTCGAAATCGAGGACGACCGGTGGCTCGGCAAGGTGTTCAAGGGCACGCATTTCTTCGACGTCATCTTCGGCTCGGCCAACGGCACGGTGCCTGTTGGCGACCTGTGGCTGGAACACGCCCGCCAAACCGAGCTGTTGGGCAGCAGGGTGCGGATCATCGGCCCGACCGAACTCATCTGGTCCAAATGCTTTATCCAGGACAGAGGGCGACACGACGGCGCCGATATCGCTCATACGATTCTCAAGGCGGGCGATCAGATCGATTGGCACCGGCTGCTTTCTTATCTGGAGGTTCATTGGGAGGTTCTGTTGATGCAGCTTATCAATTTCAGATGGATCTATCCGAGCGAGCGGGATCATATCCCGGCGTGGTTGCTCGATGAATTGCTCGACCGCCTCGCCAAGCAACGGCAATTGCCGTCTCCAAGGATGAAGATCTGCCGTGGGCGGCTGCTTTCGCAAACCGACTACGAGATCGACGTCAAGGAATGGGGCTTCGCCGGCGTCGGTGGTGTGGGAGAATTCCGTGATGGCTGATCCCGTCAAGAGCAGCGCGCCCAAGGACGGCGCACGCGCACTCAAAGTTGCCGCGGTCGGGGATCTCCATGTGCGGGAAGATGCACAAAACTCGTATCGAGACCTCTTCGGCGAGATATCGAGCGAAGCGGACATTCTCGTTCTCACGGGAGATCTGACCAATCTCGGCAAGCCTCGTGAAGCGGAGATGCTGGCCGAGGATCTGCGCAACTGCTCGATCCCGGTTGTGGCAGTCCTCGGCAATCATGACTACGAGTCCGGTGCGGTGGAAGACGTCACGAAGATCCTGCGGCAGGCGCATGTTCACCTCCTCGACGGGCAGACAGTCGAAATCGAGGAGGTCGGTTTTGTCGGCGTGAAGGGATTCATAGGCGGCTTCGGGTCACGCATGCTCGGCTCATTCGGGGAACCGGCGATCAAGACGATGGTCGCGGAAAGCGTGAACGAGGCAATGCGACTTGAAAATGCGATGCGCCAGGTGCGGGCCAAGCGCACGCTGGTGATCCTTCACTACGCGCCGATTGCCGACACCGTCGCGGGAGAACCGCTGGAAATATTTCCGTTTCTGGGCTCTTCACGTCTGGCCGAAACGATCGATCGATTTCAGGTCAGTGCTGTCGTGCACGGTCATGCACATCGCGGTTCTTACGAAGGCCAAACGCCTGGCGGAGCCAAGGTCTACAACGTCGCCATGCATGTGGCCAAGCCTGGCGGCCGCCCCTACGCCTTGCTGGAAATCTGATGCCAACGGCTTGCGCCGTCGATGCCCATTGGCCTGGACTCAGTTGGTGGCGTTGATCGATCTCGCCAACTCTTCCAGCTTGCGGGGATCGTTGCCGTGACGGCGCACCAGTTCGCGTGCCTGCCTGGACGGCAAATCGGTCGTGGCGGCCAGTTGTCGCACCTGCTGATCGTCGATGGCGACTTGCGGCAGTGTATGGTCGATATCTCCTGACTTGTCCTTCATCACGCTTCTCCTTGGTCGATTTCGACGACAACGGCTCGAAAATCCGACCGGTTCCGAACGATCTGCAACTTTTGCGCCGGCATCCGTGGGTGGACCAACGTGCGCCTGCCTTGAGGGCGCAACGATCTCGATGGCTGGATTCTGCCAGGAACCATGCCACGGCGGACGAGTTGTTCCAACTGAACGGAGATAGTTAGATGCCACAGCCAAGACAGCCAGACCCAAATCGCGATATGCCCGTGCCGCCTCCAACATGGAAGCCGGAGCCGATCGAGGAACCCGAACCGGAAACGCTTCCGGACGAGACTCCGCTGCCCAACCCCGACGAGAATGAAGAGCCTCCCGTCCACGCATGAGAGGGAATTTCTGCATCGCGGGGCAAGCGCGCAACCTGCCGAGGACTAACGATCTATCTCGCCAAACACGATGTCGAGCGACCCGATGATCGCGGCAACGTCGGCGATCATGTGCCCTCGAGACAGGAAATCCATCGCCTGCAGATGGGCGAAAGATGGCGCACGTATTTTGCACCGGTAAGGGACGTTGCCCCCGTCAGAAACCAGATAAACGCCGAATTCTCCCTTTGGCGCTTCAACCGCGGCGTAGACTTCTCCCGCCGGCACGCGATGCCCCTCGGTATAAAGTTTGAAATGCTGGATGGTCGCTTCCATAGAGCGTTTCATCGTGGCGCGCCGCGGCGGCGTGATCTTCTGGTTCGGAATCGCGACCGGCCCCTGGCCTTCGGATGACCGCAGTTTTTCCAGGCATTGCTTCATGATCCGCACCGACTGGCGCATCTCCTCCATACGGACGAGATAACGGTCATAGCAGTCTCCGTTCTTGCCGACGGGGATGTCGAAATCCATGTCAGGGTAACATTCGTATGGCTGTGCCTTGCGCAAATCCCATGCCGCGCCCGATCCGCGTACCATCACGCCGGAAAACCCCCAGCGCCAGGCATCATCCAGCCCGATCACACCAACATCGACATTGCGCTGCTTGAAGATGCGGCTGCCGGTGAGCAGATCGTCGAGGTTGTCACAGACTTTGAGGAACGGATCGCAGAAAGCCCAGATGTCGTCGAGAAGCTTCGCAGGCAAATCCTGGTGCACGCCGCCGATTCTGAAGTAATTCGCATGCATGCGAGCGCCGGAGGCGCGCTCGTAAAAGACCATCAGCTTCTCGCGCTCCGCAAATCCCCAAAGCGGCGGCGTCAGGGCGCCGATATCCATGGCCTGGGTCGTGACATTGAGGAGATGCGACAGAAGCCGGCCAATTTCGCAAAAAAGAACACGGACAAGCTGCCCACGCTTTGGAACTGTTATGTCGAGCAGTTTTTCGGCGGCGAGGCAGAACGCATGCTCCTGGTTCATCGGCGCGACATAGTCGAGCCGATCGAAATAGGGCAGCGCTTGCAAATAGTTCTTGTGCTCTATGAGTTTTTCGGTGCCTCGATGGAGCAAGCCAATATGCGGATCGGCACGCTCGACGATCTCGCCGTCCAGTTCGAGCACCAACCGAAGAACACCATGGGCGGAGGGATGCTGTGGCCCGAAATTGATGGTGAAGTTGCGAACGGCGGCTTCGACCATTGCTGCTCTCCGCGACTGCATTTCGTCGATTCAGTGATGCGTATGGTTCGATGCCTCAAGTCGTCGTCTGAATGATCAGCGTCAGCGTGCCATCGCCATCTATGTTTGCAGCGACAACCTGCGAGGAATTGAGCCCATTCGCTCTCAAAGCCGACGTCGCCTGAGGTGAGGCATCGACGGAGCTTTGCAGGCGAAGCAAATCTTCGGCGCTGGTCTGGTTAATCACGGCATCGGCCTGCGCCTTGATTTCGTCCGGCAAATCCTCGACGGCGACAATGGCGACGCCGGTGAAATTCAAACCGGCAGAGCCTGGATCGGGCGGCGCCAGCTCCGGCTGCGCTTCGCCCTGCGGTGGCGTCACCTGGGGAAGCTGCGGTCCGATAGTTTGGGCGTAGACGGGCTGAATGGTGACCGCCCCGGAAAGCGCGACAGCTATCGTCAACATGCGCATGGTCGCTCCTTGCATTCTTCGAGGGAGATTTTGAAGAAACCCCCATGCTGAGCGATGGTTCCGCAAGGCCGGTCCCACCGGGCGATTTCGCCCCAACTCACCCCAGAGAGACGCCGAAAACCTGGCCAAGGCGTTCGTCACACGGCTGTCTCCAACCGGTTGGGCAGCTCCGTACGGAATCGTACCATCGATTGATCTGCACCTTGGACAGGATCAAAATGAAGCTGAGGTGACCATGGGAGGGAGCCGCATGAGCATCGCCAGATGGGCAATAAGACCTGTCGGTACCGCCAAGGCGTTTCTGGCAGAAGAGCTTCGAAGTGCGCGATACGGCGACATCGTTTCGGTCAAAGCGGCGATAGAGGCCGCTCGCAGGGACGCGCCTTATTTGCAGGATACAGATGATGAATTGATGGAGACGATCATCGAGCTGGCACGGGAACTGGGTCTGGCCGTCCTTTTTGACTCTCGCGATTGACCGATGAGCCATGGTCGATGCGATTTGGTACGAAATCGACAATTGGCTCATGGTCGAAAATGCGCAATCATTGGGAAATGGGACGACGGCTGGACGACAAACTCGATTGCAAGGCTTGTGGGACCATCCAAATGGACATTCCCGACGACGCCAACGAGTCGACGCCAATTCATTGCAGCAATTGCGGCGCCTTTCTCGGCGAATGGGGTGAATTGCAGGATGATTTCTACCGCCAGGCTCGCGGTACCGAAGCATTCGACTTGCGCAACGGAACCATTATCAAGAAGTAGCGCGCAACAATGCGCCCCCGGATGACACAGGTAAATCCACAGGGGGGTGGCAGATCTAACCGACGTCGATCACGACCATCAGCCCGCCGCCGCCCTTTTCCTCGACATTGTTGTTCGTCGTGTGATGCGGGATGTGGCAATGGATGAGCCACTTGCCGGGACGCCGTGCCTTCCAGACGACGTCATAGCGCTGTCCTGGCCCGACATTGATCGTATCGGCCAGAAAGCGCGCCGAGGGAGGAAGCGTCTCACCGTCACGAGCGACGACCTCGAAGGGTCCGCCATGGATATGCATGGGATGGACGAAGCCATTATTGGTGCCGATGAAACGCACCTTCAGCGTCTCGCCCACCTTCATGGGGATGGCGTCGGTTGCGGGATAGGCCTTGCCGTTGATGGTGAAGAAGTTCGGCATACCGCCTTCCATCGGCATCGAAGGATAGGTCAGTCCATCGCGCACCAGCCATTCCTGAAGTTCGATCACATAGTCGTGGTCAGCCTGAACCTCGTCGGCGGGATTGGCAGGGTCGATGATCAGCGCCCCATAGAGCCCCAGCGCCTGGGTACGGTCCGGCTTGGCATGCGGATGATAGAAATAGGTCCCGTGCTGGGTCGCGGTGAATTCGTAGGAATAGGATTGCCCAGGCTCGATCGGCGGCTGGGTGATCTCGGCGGGCCCATCCATCTGGTTCGGCAGGATCATGCCGTGCCAATGCACCGTGGTCTCCTCAGGCAGGTCGTTGGTGACGTCGATGCGAACCTTATCGCCCTGGCGAATGTGGATGCGCGGACCGGGGATCTGGCCGTTGTAGGCATAGGCGTCGACCGCGACATTGGGCAGGATCTGCCAGCGGACCACTGAGGGCCTGAGGTCGAACACCTTGACGCCGTTCTCCAGGCGGAATGGCAGTTCCTGGTCGCCTTTGGCGGCAAGGCCATAGGATGCCGTGACGCGATGCGGATCGGTTGCAGCCATGTCACGCATGGCTTCCGCCGGCGTGTCGCGGCCCATGATCATGCCTTGCGGCATGATCGCCCCGCCGACGTCACGTGCTGAAAGCGTCAGGTTCAGCCAGTTCGCCGGTGCGGCCATGCCAATCGCCAGCGCCAGCACCGAGACCATGCCGAGGGCTGCTATCTGCGGCGTCGTGGCGTCCGTCTCCATCTGATGGCCGCTGCGTTTGGGTTTGTGGGATGTGTTGGCGTGGCCTTGTCGTCGATCATCGCCGGCGCGGGCATGATGCGTAGCGTGCTGTTGCTGGGCGGTCGGCTCTCGACTGCTCATTTCGGCCGCCTGCGGGCGCTGCGTCATCAACCCGTGCTTCAGTCCGCGAGCGACCAGCCAGACATTGGCGGGATAGGCAAGCGTGAAGCCGGCAATGACGCCGATCGACATCACGCCCCAGAACAAGAGCTCGGTCGGCTCCATCGCGCGCATGTCGCGCCCCATCATCAGGAAGCTCATGACGGGCGCCATGCCGGCCATCATGAAATTCATCGAGATGAACTCGGGCAGGAAGCTCTTGCGCACATTCTCCCAGTAGGTGCCGCCCATCATCGATTTCATGAACAGCGACTGGAAGATGAACAGGCCGAAGGCGAAACCCGCCAGATATTCGACGATGAGGTCGAGCCACATCGGCAGGCCAAGCGTTGCCGTAATGACTGCCGCGAGAATGATGCCGGTCGCATCGCCGGCAACGCAGTGGATGGTCGAACCGACGCCTTGCTTCCACAGCGGCCTGGTGAAGTCTTCATGCTCGCCCGGTCGTGGCTCCTTGTCTGCAAGCACATAAAGCAGCAGCCCCAATGGACCCATATAGAGGGTCACCAGGATGAAACCCCATTTCATCACCAGCGGTTCGGGATTGTTGCGGTATTGATCGAAGCCGACATAGAGCGTCGAGGTGGCGGCAAGAGCGAACCAGACAGCAAGGAAATAGTCGATTGGCTGGATGAACATGGATGCATCCCGTCGCGGATCAGCGGTTTGTCACAAGCAGCCCCCGCCGATGAACGCAGCACGTGTGTTTATGATCCCGCCGGCCCAATCCGGTTGTGT
This sequence comes from Mesorhizobium sp. M7A.F.Ca.US.005.03.2.1, assembly GCF_003997795.1. Classification (NCBI taxonomy): domain Bacteria; kingdom Pseudomonadati; phylum Pseudomonadota; class Alphaproteobacteria; order Hyphomicrobiales; family Phyllobacteriaceae; genus Mesorhizobium; species Mesorhizobium sp. M7A.F.Ca.US.005.03.2.1. The sequence goes on from NZ_RZRP01000110.1 coordinate 10,846, forward strand.
CGAATTCTCCAGCCTGGCGCTCTTGTCGAAGCATTACGGCGCGGTAATTCCCTTGAAGGCGTGGGCGCTTCGCTGCCTCAACAGGAGCTGGCCATGAAACATCAAACACTCGACCAACTGCATGCCGTCGCCAAGATTGAATCGTCGGCTGCATATTCCGCAATGACACGAAATCAGCGCATAGAGCGCTGGGCTGAACTGCTGGAGCGTAATCCCGAGCGATGCCTTGGCGCGTTTGCAGGCACCGAACATCTGCACCCCGAAGCACGTGCAATGATGCGGGGCGAGGGAACCGCAATTTCGGTTGCTTTCGAAGATCCAGTGCTGCGCGCATCGGGTTTGAAAGACGATACATACGGCGAGGCAAAGCGCTTTTTCGAGCTGAACGACTGGCAGTTGCACGACATCGTCTGCGATTGCCACGTCGGCTCAACCATGAAAGCGCGCTGGGCTGCGACGCGAGTCCGCTCAGCCGTCAGCGGCAGGGTCTTTGCGGGGTTGCGGCAAAGGATAATGC
>NZ_RZRP01001110.1:0-1704 GCF_003997795.1 Mesorhizobium sp. M7A.F.Ca.US.005.03.2.1
CATCTGGGCAAGTCGTTCGCCGCATAGGTCGCGGCGAACGACTTGCCCCGCTGAGCGCAGAGTTCCTCGTCGCCCTCGAACAGGTCGACGGCTTCGAGCAGGCCGCGCGGCAGGTCGATCTCGTCGGCATTGGCCGTTGTCAGGACCGGGGGCTCGGCCTTGATCTTGTTGGTGATGCCGATCAGCCCGCAGGCAAGCGATGCCGCCAGCGCCAGATAGGGGTTGGCATCGGAGGACGGGATGCGGTTTTCGACGCGCCGTGCCGCCGGATCCGAACGTGGCACGCGAAACGCCGTGGTGCGGTTGTCATAGCCCCATTTGTTGTTGACCGGCGCCGACGCCGCCTGTGTCAGCCGGCGGTAGGAATTGACATAGGGCGCGAACATCACCAGCGCGTTCGGCACATGCTTCTGCATGCCGCCGATAAAGTGGAAAAAATCGTCGGTTTCCGAGCCGTCAGCGGCCGAAAAGATGTTCTGTCCGGTCTTCTTGTCGATGATCGACTGATGGATGTGCATGGCGGAGCCGGGTTGCCCCTGGATCGGCTTGGCCATGAAGGTGGCGTAGATCTCGTGCTTCAGCGCCGCCTCGCGAATGGTGCGCTTGAACATGAACACCTGGTCGGCCAGTTCGATCGGGTCGCCATGGCGTAGATTGATCTCCAACTGGCCGGCACCTTCCTCGTGGATCAGCGTATCGATCTCCAGGCCCTGGCTTTCGGAGAAATGATAGATGTCGTCGATCAGTTCGTCGAATTCGTTGACGCCGGCGATCGAATAGCCGGCGCCGCCGCCGATCGCGCGTCCCGACCGGCCAACCGGCGGGGTCAGCGGATAGTCCGGGTCGGGATTCTTGCGCACCAGGTAGAACTCGATCTCGGGCGCCACCACTGGCTTCAGGCCGAGCTTGTCATAGGCGGCCACCACACGCTTCAACACGTTGCGCGGCGTGAACTCGACCGAGCGTCCGTCTTGGTGGACGAGGTCGCAGATGACCGCGGCCGTCGGGTCTTCTTCCCAGGGCACCACCGTCAGCGTCGACAGGTCGGGCATCAGTTTGAGGTCGCCGTCGTCTTCGGGGTAGTGGAAGCCGTTGCCATCCTCGGGGTAGCCGCCGGATATCGTCGTCATGAAGACTGCCGACGGCAGCGCCAGCGAGGTGTTGGAGGTGAATTTCTTCGATGGCATCATCTTGCCACGCGCGACGCCTGCCTGATCGGGCGTGATGCACTCGATGTCCTCGATGCCGCGCCATTCCAGCCAGGCGCTGACTTCCTTCCAGTTCTTGACGCCTCGTTGGTTTTTCACGAAGGCAGGCGTGCGGGCGCGTCCTCCGCGGCTCGACGGACGGACTTCCTTTTTTGCAGGCGGCATCATTCACCAGATTGGGTTGCGGATTGTGGAGTATAGCCGTGCCCTCCTATGGAAGGGAAGGGGAGCCGCGTCGGGCATTGCCCGGTGCGGTTGAAAATCACGCCAATCGGCTTAGTTTCGGCCGTCCCAATTCCAATCGAGGCGTTCAATGCGGCGCAATGACAAACTGACGACGATCGGCTTCGACGCCGACGACACGTTGTGGCAGAACGAGCAGTTCTTCCGGCTGACGGAAAAGCGCTTTGCCGCCATGCTCGTCGACCATGGCGAAGCGGAGCACATCTCGGCACGATTGCTGGAGGCCGAAAGGCGCAACCTCGCTGTCTATGGC
>NZ_RZRP01001111.1:0-1701 GCF_003997795.1 Mesorhizobium sp. M7A.F.Ca.US.005.03.2.1
GATGACCATCGGGCCTGGCTGGAAGCCGTGTCCGGTCGCGGGCTTGTCCGGGATCGCCGCTACCTTTTCATCGGTGACGTCGGGCGGCGCTTCCCCTACTGCCATCACCGACCGCGCATCGCTGGTGTTGACCGCATCGACGGTTCCAGGCTGGTTGGGAGCGCCGATCCTGACGATCGACGGTGTGGAGGATGGCGTGCCTGGAAAAACCAGGGATGATGCCTGGGCTTCGCCGGCCGCAACAGCAAGAATGATACCCAGCAGGATACGCGCAGACACCGATATCGCCCCTTTGCCCAGAAGCTGTTCGATAGCAGGCCGGAATTGATGCCGGCTTTCGTGGAAACATAGCATTTTAGGGATTGATAAATCGCCAATGCTCCTGCTCGCCAACAAACGGTTACCCAACAGCCGACTTGCCCAATGGCCGCCATCGTACTACGCACCCCGCATCTGTGAGGTGACGAGAGTGGCTGAAATACTTGGCTCGGGCGAGGCGCTGGAGCGGGCGCTGGCGCTGCTCAGGGAGGGCGATGTCGTCGCCATCCCGACGGAAACCGTCTACGGGCTGGCCGGCGACGCGACCAACGGCATCGGCGTCGCGCGCATCTTCGAAGCCAAGGGGCGGCCGCGCTTCAACCCGCTGATCGCCCATGTCGCCGACATGGCGATGGCCGAGCGCCTCGCGCTGTTCGATCCGCTGTCGAAGAAACTCGCGCGCGCGTTCTGGCCCGGTCCGCTGACGCTGGTGCTGCCGCAACGGCCCGGCAACGGCATCCATCCGCTGGTCACCGCCGGGCTCGATACAATCGCCTTGCGCATGCCGAGGGGCTTTGGCGGCGATCTGATCGCCAGGCTCGGCCGCCCGCTTGCCGCGCCCAGCGCCAATTCATCCGGCAGGATCAGCGCAACGACCGCGCAAGCGGTGGCAGCCGATCTCGGTGCGCGGATAAAGCTGGTGGTCGATGGCGGCGCGACCCCGGTCGGGCTGGAATCGACGATTCTCAAGGCCGAGGGGGAAAGAATGCGGCTGCTGAGGCCCGGCGGCATCGCCGCCGAGGAGATCGAGGCGGCCATCGGCATAGAATTGTTGCGCGGCGGCACCGCCAGTATCGAGGCGCCGGGCATGCTTGCCTCGCACTATGCGCCAGGTGCCGCGATGCGGCTCAATGCCGGCACGGTCGGCGAGGGCGAGGCTTTGCTCGGCTTCGGCAGCCAACGGGCGGACGGCTGGCGCCGCGCCGAAGCCTTCCTCAATTTGTCCGAAACCGGGGACCTGCGCGAAGCGGCGAGCAATCTGTTCGCCTATATGCAGGCACTCGACCGCAGCGGCGCGCGCACCATCGCCGTCGAGCCTATTCCCTGCGACGGGCTCGGCGAAGCGATCAACGATCGGCTGTCGCGTGCAGCCGCCCCTCGTGACATCACGCAACCCGCAACATAGTTTCCCCCATGATCGAAATCACAAAGACACTCGATCCCGCCCTCATCGATCGCTTCACGGCGATCGTCGGCGACAAATATGCACTGCGTGATCAGCAGGACATCGCGCCCTACCTCATTGAGCGACGTGGGCTTTGGCACGGCGCGACGTCGCTGGTGCTGCGGCCGGGCAGCGTCGACGAGGTCAGCCGGATCATGCGGCTGGCGACCGAGACGGGAACGCCGATCGTGCCGCAAAGCGGCAACACCGGGCTGGTC
>NZ_RZRP01001112.1:0-1701 GCF_003997795.1 Mesorhizobium sp. M7A.F.Ca.US.005.03.2.1
CCTTTTGTGAGCATAGCCATATCATCGGCTCGCGCAGCACGCCGACTTCGTCCGCCGCTGCCGTCTGGCGCATGACGATCGCCAGATCGAGGCCGCCAGACTGCAGCGCCTGCGCCAACTCGGCGGAACGGCCGACCCGCAGTTCGATCCTGACGCGCGGATGGCTGCCGGCGAAAGCACGCAGCAGATCCGGCAGGCCGCTGTCGGCAAAATCCTGCGTCGTGCCGATGGCAACGCGCCCGGCAGCGCGGGCGCCCTTCAGCGCCAGCCAAGCCTCGCGATGGACGGCAAGAATGCGCTTGGCGTGGCCGACGAGATCCTCACCCGCCGGCGTCAAACCACGTCCCCGCCCCTGCGGCGCCAGCAGCGGCTCACCGACGACTTCCTCCAGCCGCTGCATCTGGGCGGTCACCGCCGAGGGCGAACGGCCGATGCTTGCAGCCGCCTGGGCCAGCGAGCCGCTGTCGACGAAAGCAAGGAAGGTTCGGAGCAGATCGGGATCGAGCGTTTCCATACTTCGATACTATCGAAGTATCATTTAAAAACAATTCGATTTTTTTGACTAAAAGGTGGTGGCATGGTTGTTTCAACGGCGATCGGACGCCGCTCAAGCCAAGGAGAAGAAGAATGCCTATCATCAACATCAGCGTCACCGGCAAACCTGACGCGGCGCTTTCCGCTCGCATCGCAAAGGAGGCCACAGAAATCACCGCGACGCAGCTGCGCAAGGACCCGACGATCACGGCAGTTGCCGTGTCCTATGTCGATCCGCAGCACTGGTTCGCCGGCGGCAAGTCGCTGGCCGAGCACGGCACCAACACGTTCTGGCTTGATATCAAGGTGGTCGACGGCACCAACACCAAGCTTGAGCTGGAGGCCTATCTGAAGGCGATCTTCGCAGCCTTCGGCCGTCTGCTGGGCGGCGTGCACGAGGAGAGCTACGCCTTCGTGCATGAAGTGCCGGCAGCCGCTTACGGCTATGGCGGCAAGACGCAGGAATTTCGTTTCATCAGTGGACGGCTGCAGGCGGCGTGAGAAGCAGCTTCCCGCACCAAGGGAAGCAAAAGCTCCGCATTGACCTTGCTCCCACATCGTCTAGGTTCTGGCCGACACGGCCGCAAAGAGCCGAGATGCTAAAAACGTTGGGAGAGACGCGGCATGATCCTGACACTGGCGCTGCTTGCGGGTCTTGTTCTGGCCTGGCTCCTGATTGGCGTGGCGGAAAAATTCCGCCTCGGCCTACGCTTCACCCAGGCGCTGCTCTATGTCCCGTTCAAGCTTGCCTACCGGATCGGAGACAGCCGCATCAGGATCGCCCGCAAGGCGCAGGCCCCAGTCATCTACGTCATCTCTCATCAATCGCGCTTCGAGCCGGCGCTGATGCTGTCGCTGCTGCCGGAAGACACGCTGCATATTCTCGATGAGGTCTCGGCGCGCTCGCCGTGGCTCGAACCTTGGCGCGAGCTTGGCCGTACCATCGCCTTCAACGCCGAACATGTCTTCGTCAGCCGCCGGCTGGTGCGGGTGCTGAAGGGCAAGGGCCGGCTCGCTGTCTATCTGCCGGATGCAGTCGAGCCCGACGTCAAGACGTTTCGGTTGTTTCGTGCCGTCACCCGCATCGCCATGCAGGCCGATGCCAAGATCGTGCCGATCTTCGTCGGCGGCGCGCGCAGCCTGCCGGTGTCGCTGACGCCTGGGGAC
>NZ_RZRP01001113.1:0-1694 GCF_003997795.1 Mesorhizobium sp. M7A.F.Ca.US.005.03.2.1
GCGCTGGGGCATCGTCGCCTTCGCCTCGTCGCTCGACCAGGCCGGCCCGATCGCTCGTGACGTGCGCGATGCCGCGATCCTGCTGAAGTCGATGGCCTCCGTCGATCCGAAGGACACGACGTCGGTCGACATGCCGGTACCGGACTATGAGGCCGCGATCGGCAAGCCGATCAAGGGCATGAAGGTCGGCATTCCCAGGGAGTACCGCGTCGAGGGCATGCCCGAAGAGATCGAAGCGCTGTGGCAGAAGGGCATTGCCTGGCTGAAGGACGCCGGCGCCGAGATCGTCGATATTTCCCTGCCGCATACGAAATACGCGCTGCCCGCCTATTACATCGTGGCGCCCGCCGAGGCTTCGTCCAATCTCGCCCGCTACGATGGCGTCCGCTACGGCTTGCGCGTGCCGGGCAAGGATATCGTCGACATGTATGAGAAGACCCGTGCCGCCGGTTTCGGCCGTGAGGTCAAGCGCCGTATCATGATCGGCACCTATGTGCTGTCGGCCGGCTATTACGACGCCTACTATCTGCAGGCGCAGAAGGTGCGCAATCTGATCAAGCGGGATTTCGAGACTGTCTTCGCCGCCGGCGTCGATGTCATCCTGACCCCGGCAACGCCATCCGCCGCCTTCGGCATCGCCGACGAGGACATGGCTGCCGATCCGGTCAAGATGTACCTGAACGACATCTTCACCGTCACGGTGAACATGGCCGGCCTGCCGGGCATCGCTGTGCCCGCCGGGCTCGACGCCAAGGGTTTGCCGCTCGGGCTTCAGTTGATCGGCCGGCCGTTTGACGAGGAAACCCTGTTCCAGACCGCCGCCGTCATCGAGCAGGCCGCCGGCACATTCCAGCCGGAGAAATGGTGGTAGCATGCCGCCCCCGTCTCGCATTTCCATCGTCGAGACGGAAGACGAACTGCTGATAACCAACCCACCGCGCATCTCGGATTTCAGGATGGGCTTCGTCCTGGTTGGGGCCGCGATCGTTGCCTACACCGGCTACATGGGATTGACCGACACGTCGCCCGCAAACGTCGCCAGCGGCACTCTCGGACTGCTGTCGTTCACTGCGATCATTGCCCTCTTCACCTACTTCCTCGGCAAGGATTTCATGTGGCTGGTGTTCGGCAAGGAAACCCTGCGGCTAACCGACGTGGCAGCCGTGCGCGACGTCAGGGGTTTTGTGCGAAATCGTTCCTCATTGCCTTTGAAAGGGCACCTTGAGGCCGAAATCCTCGACCATACCTATCCAACGGATGAAGCGGGGCTGTCGGAAGTCATCAGGTTGACCAACACCAACGGCGTCCTTGTTTTCGGCAGGGAGTTGAGCCGGCCCGAGGCCGAGGCTGTGACAAGTGCCGTCGAGCATTTCACCGGTCGTGAGAATTCGAGCCAACGATAGGCAGCCAATGTTCTGCTATCTTTCCAAGATCTTCTGGTTCTTCATCCAGCCGCTCAACCTGGCGATCTTCCTGCTGTTGGCGGGACTGCTCGCGGTCACGATCGGGCGCCGACGGTTGGCGGCCGCCGGCAGCGTGCTGGCATTTTTGATCCTTGCACTGTCAGCATGGACGTCGCTCGGCGCCATGATGCTCAATCCGCTGGAAGAGCGTTTCGCGCGCCCGCCGCTGCCGGAAAAGGTCGACGGCATCGTCGTGCTCGGCGGCGGCTTCGAGGGCGCCATCAATCTGGC
>NZ_RZRP01001114.1:0-1671 GCF_003997795.1 Mesorhizobium sp. M7A.F.Ca.US.005.03.2.1
TCATCGTGTAGTTGAAGGTCTCGGTCAGCGTCTGGCCGGCGTCCAGCGCCTGCACCGCCGGATCGGCGTTGTTGAGCGTATAGGTGTAGGTGCCGTCGGGATTGGCCACGAAGGTGCCGTGCGCGCCCGTCGTCGAGCCATCCCAGCTGATGAAGCTCGTCGGCGTGTCGGCGCCCGGCTGGTTGTTGGCATGCAGGTCGTTGGTCAGCACATTGCCGTTGACCGGCGAGAGCGCGTCCTCGCTGATGCTGTTGGTGTCGTCGACCGCATTGGGCACGTCGTCGACGATGTCGATGACGATGGCTGCCGGAGCCGACGACGAGGTGCCGTCCGAAACGGTGAGCGAGAAGCTGTCGGTCTCGGTGACTGCGGGAACGTCCGTGGTCGGGCTGGTCAGCGTGTACTGATAGGCAGCAACGCCGGTTGCCGGGTTGTAGCCGGTGATCAGCAGCGTGCCGTGGTCGCCCTGGAAGACCGAACCGTTAAGGCTGCCAATGGCAACCGTGACGCCGCCGATGGTGACGCTCTGCACGTCGTCGAGCCCGTCGGCGTCCGACACCGTGAAGGTGCCTGTCGCAACCGTGCTGCCGTCGCCGGCCGCCGAACCCGCCGCCAGACCTGCTTCATAGACCTGATCATGCGCGCCGGCCGGGTTGCCCTGGTCAACGACGACCTGCGGCACGTCGTTGGTGCCGTTGATGGTGATCTCGACCGTTGTCGTCGAGGTGTCGCCGTCGCCATCGGTCAGCGTATACGTGAACGTGTCCGTCAGATGCTGGCCGGTGGTCAGCGCCTGGACCGCCGCAGCGCCGTTGTTCAGCGTGTAGCTGTAGTGGCCGTCCGCATCGATCGTGATCGAACCGTAACTGCCCGCCACGGCCGACCCGACATGGCCCGAGGCCGATGTGACCGTGCCTGCCTCGACGCCCGTTACCGTCGCCCCGTCCGCGCCCTTAACGTCGGCGACGCCGTCCGTCACATTCGCGTCCGCGCCGCCGCTGGCCGTGATCACGTTGCCGTCCGCGACCGTCGCGCCGTCTTCCGTCACGCTGTCCGTATCGGCAACCGCGGTCGGCACGTCGTCGACGATGGCGACGGCAAAGGTGGTGCTGGCCGAATCGCCGTCGACGTCCGTGACAGTGATGCTGAAATTGTCCGGAACCGTGTCGTTGGGATCGAATCCGTTCGTGTGCTCGGGATGAGTGACCGATTCGGTCACCGTGTAGTTATATTCGATGGCGCCGGTGCTCGGATTGTAGGAGACAATCGTCAGAAAGCCGAAATCGCCAGGAATCTGCTGGCCGACGCCGGTGACGGCGACACCGTTGATAACGATCGACCCGATTCCATCCGGTGCGTCGATGCTGATCGTTCCGATGCCTGAGGTTTCGGAATTGCTTGGCGCGTCGCTGCCGGGCGATTGTGTCTGGTTGCCATCGAGGCCAGTTTCACTGGCCGCTTCGGTCGGGGCAAGCAGTGACGTGGCCACCACTGAAACCGGCCTGTCGACGATGGACGGGAACAGTTCGCGGCGATCCAGAAGCCCAAACTGCAAGGCGGTCGGCGGCAGCAATGCCGACAGGTCGAACCCGTCGCCGATGCCGCCGGGGGGAACCGAGAAATCACCGCCTGCGCTTGAATTCGAACCGCCGGGGCCGGCCGAGATGGAAC
>NZ_RZRP01001115.1:0-1669 GCF_003997795.1 Mesorhizobium sp. M7A.F.Ca.US.005.03.2.1
CCGGAAGCCATCGGCGACTATGTCGGCGGCTCCAACCATGTGCTGCCGACGGCGCGCTCGGCGCGTTTCTCGTCCGGCCTGTCCGTGCTCGATTTCGTCAAGCGCACGTCGATCCTCAAGCTTGGACCGGAGCAGTTGCGTATCTTGGCGCCGGCGGCGATTGCGCTGGCAAAGGCGGAGGGTCTTGACGCGCATGGACGCTCCGTCGCCATACGGTTGAACATGTAGGCGGCGATGTCTGGCCCCGATCAAACCCGCGCCAGGCTGATCGATGTCGAACTCGATGAATCGATCGGCCGGTCAACGCCGGATGTCGAGCATGAACGCGCGGTGGCGATCTTCGACCTGATCGAGGAGAACAGTTTCCAGCCCGTCAATGACAGCGGCGACGGCCCTTACCGGCTGAAACTGTCGCTGGCCGAGCAGCGCCTGGTGTTTGCCGTTGCGCGCGAGGATGGCACCGCCGTCGTCACCCATATCCTGTCGCTGACGCCGCTCCGGCGCATCGTCAAGGATTACTACATGATCTGCGAAAGCTACTACGACGCCATCCGTTCCTCGACGCCGAGCCATATCGAGGCGATCGACATGGGCCGCCGCGGCCTGCACAATGAAGGTTCGCAGACGTTGATGGACCGGCTGTCCGGCAAGATCGACATCGACTTCGACACGGCGCGCCGGCTGTTCACGCTGGTCTGCGTGCTGCACTGGCGGGGCTAGCCCTGTCGCCCGGCGCCCTGCCCCGTTCGATCCTGTTCCTGTGCGGCATGAATGCCGTGCGCTCGCCAATGGCGGAGCAGCTGGCGCGCCGGATGCTGCCCGCCACCGTCTTTGTCGCTTCGGCCGGCGTTCGCGCCGGCGAGCGCGATCCGTTCGTCGATGCGGTGCTGGCCGAAGAAGATCTCACGCTGGGCGAGCGCCACCCAAGGACGATGGACGATCTCGAGGACGACTATTTCGACCTGATCGTCACGCTGGCACCCGAAGCGCACCACGCCGCACTCGAACTCACCCGCTCGCTCGCCGTCGAGGTCGAATATTGGCCGACGCCGGACCCGACCGACGCCGGTGGCACGCGCGAACAGATCATGGCAGCGTACCGGGACGTCCGCGAGCGGCTGAAGGTGCGCATAGGCCGACGTTTCTTGCTTCCAGAGGCAAAAAACGCGACGGATTAAGCGTGTTCACAAGCGGACGATTATCATATAGGTTCCGCCGAAATTCCGGCCAGGGTGCTGGAACTACCATCCAAGCAAAGGTATCGAATGCCGAAGGAAGAAGTCCTCGAGTTTCCGGGTGTCGTGACGGAATTGTTGCCGAACGCGATGTTCCGGGTAAAGCTCGAAAACGAACACGAAATCATCGCCCATACGGCCGGCCGCATGCGCAAGAACCGCATCCGCGTGCTGACCGGCGACAAGGTTCTGGTCGAGATGACGCCATACGACCTGACCAAGGGCCGCATCACCTATCGTTTCAAGTAAGCAAAGCCCGACTGGTCCGCGATGAGCATTTTGCAGAAGCTGGTGCTTGCCTCGGGTTCGCCGCGCCGAATCGAGCTCTTGCAGCAGGCCGGGATCGAGCCGGACCGCGTGCTGCCGGCCGATATCGACGAAACGCCGCTGCGTGCCGAGCATCCACGCTCGCTGGCCAAGCGGCTGTCGAAGGA
>NZ_RZRP01001116.1:0-1666 GCF_003997795.1 Mesorhizobium sp. M7A.F.Ca.US.005.03.2.1
ACTTCGATTCCCGTCGCCTTCGGCATCTGCAAATCGAGCACGACATGCAGTGGCTCGCGCTCAGTCGCCAGGTTGATGGCGTCCTCGCCGTCACTCGCTTCGATCACCTCGACGTCACCGGGCCACAATTGCTCCACCGTTCGCCGCGCGAAGCTACGGTGCAGCCCGTCATTCTCGGCGATCATCACAAGCATCACATGGCCTCCGATACGGCGAGTTCGCCAGGCATTGTTGCAGCCGCCGCCAGTTCCCGTGATGGCTGGCGGTCGATCTCGACGACGACACGGGTGCCGCCGTTCTTGCGGCCGGCCTGGCCGATGCGCAGCCGCGCCCCGATAAGGGCTGCCCGCGTGTGCATATGGCCGATGCCGCCATACGCGGCCGGGTCAACGGCGCCGCAGCCCTGGCCGTCATCCGTGACGATCACCCGCAGCACGCTCGCGGTCGACGCCAGCAGCACGTCGATGCGGTGCGGCGCGGCATGGCGAACGGCATTGTTGATCGCTTCCTGCACGATCCGGTAGAGCGCGGTCCGCACTGGCTCCGACAGGCTGTCGGCGCCGCCGTCGCTGGTGTCGGCGATGCGCACGGCGATCGGCGGCTTGGCCCTGGCGACGCTGCGGTTGAGATGCGCCTCGACCGCATCGCGCAGGCCGAACAGTTCAAGCACGCTCGGCCGCATGTCGTCGACGATGTGGCGCAGTTCCGTCAGGCAGCCGGCGACCTCCTTCTCGAGATCGGCAAGCTGTGCTGCCCGCGCCACGCCCTGGCCGCGAAGTGCCGAGAGCTGGCGCGCGATCCGGGCGAGATCGGCAAGCGTCTGGTCGTGCAGGTCCATGGCCATGCGCCGGCGTTCGCGCTCCATGCCTTCGGTCAATTGCGAGGCGCCGACGCGCAGCAGCTCGACGCGATTTCGCGCCTCGCTCTCGGCCAGCATAGCGCGGCGCGCCTCCTCGGTCTGGATCAGCGCGAAGATGTAGGGCGCGATCAGGTCGGCGCATTGTTGCGCGACCGCGACATCGGCAAGCGTGTAGCAGTCGACCTCGTGCCGGCTGATGTTGAGCGCGCCGATGATGCCGCCGCGCGCCCTGAGCGGCACGACGATGCGGCTGCGCAGCCTGGCGGCGAAGATCGGACCATCGATAGCGGTGGCGAAATGGAACCGCTCGTCGCTCAGCGCGTCGTCGGCGAGCAGATAGGGGACTTCGCCCCACAGCACCGAGCGGATCGGGCTGACTTCGGTCGGCAGCGGATGCTGGGCAAGCTCGCTCCAGCTGGTGTGGAAGCCGGCTTCGTAACAGGCGTGCCGGCGCCCATCATGCGACAGCACCGCCAGATCCATGTGGTCGTGCGGGATGAGCGAACCGATCTCGATGGCTGTCGCGCGGAACGCCGTGCCGGGATCGATATGGCCGGCAAGCGCCCGCGATATCGCCAGCAGCCGGTCGATCAGGACCAGGGACACTTCCGCCATTGCTTTCACGATCCTCCCGTGCCGGGAAATAGTGGACGCATGCCGCCGCCGCTGTCAACGACGGTGCCTTTGGTCATAGGAATTTTTTCTTGACTCGGTGACCTCAGCTATGGTACATTTTCGTCTATGGTGCTGATTTGCGCCGGTGACCCGCCGCACTGGCGGGTTTTTCATTTGCTGCTCCGTCAGCGC
>NZ_RZRP01001117.1:0-1650 GCF_003997795.1 Mesorhizobium sp. M7A.F.Ca.US.005.03.2.1
GACCGACGCACCGTCCTTCCAGGGCGCGCCGGAATTTCTCACCCGGGCGCGAGCCGCCGTCGCGCTGCCGGCGCTGCGCAAGGATTTCCTGTTCGATCCCTATCAGGTCTACGAAGCCCGCGCCTGGGGCGCGGATGCCATCCTGATCATCATGGCCAGCGTCGACGACGCCCTGGCGAGCGAGCTTGAGGCAACGGCATTCGAACTCGGCATGGATGCGCTGATCGAGGTGCATGATGAGTCCGAGACGCTGCGCGCGCTAAAACTGTCGTCGCGGCTGATCGGCATCAACAACCGCAATCTGAGAACATTTGAAACCAGCCTTAAAACGTCGGAGCGGCTGGCACCCATGGTGCCGGGCGGCCGCCTGCTGGTCAGCGAGAGCGGTATTTTCACCCATGACGACTGCCTCAGGCTGCAAAAGAGCGACATCGGCACTTTTCTTGTCGGCGAGAGCCTGATGCGGCAACAGGACGTCACCACCGCGACGCGCTTGCTTCTGACAGGCAAGGCTTTGGCCGAGGCTATCTGACGATGGTATCAGGCCTGACCCATCTCGGCGCGCAGGGCGAGGCCAACATGGTCGATGTCGGCGACAAGGAAGAAACAACGCGCACGGCGATCGCCGAAGGCTTTGTCGCGATGCAGCCCGAGACGCTGAAGATGATCCTCGCCGGCAACGCCAAGAAGGGTGACGTGCTCGGCACCGCGCGCATTGCCGGCATCATGGCGGCGAAGAAGACGCATGAGCTGATCCCGCTCTGCCATCCGCTGCTGCTGACCAAGGTTTCCGTCGACATCGAGCCGGACCACGCTTTACCTGGCCTGAAGGTCACCGCACTGGCCCGCGTCACCGGCAAGACGGGCGTCGAGATGGAAGCGCTGACGGCCGCTTCGGTAGCCTGCCTGACCATCTACGACATGGCCAAAGCAGTAGACCGCGCCATGGTCATCACCGGCATCTGCCTGGTCGAAAAGACCGGTGGCAAGTCGGGTGACTACAAGGCGAGTTCCTGATGGCGCTGGTTCCTATCGCGGAGGCGCTTGAACGCCTGCTCGATGGTGCGGCACCTCTAGCCGGCGAAAGCCTTCCTCTGTTCGAGGCGGTGGATCGTGTTCTGGCAGAACAGGTCGTGGCACTCCGTACCCAGCCACCTTTCAACGCTTCCGCCATGGATGGCTATGCCGCTCGAGCCGCCGACGTGGCGTCGGTACCATCCAGGCTGTCGGTGATCGGCATGGCGCCGGCCGGACGTGGTTTTGCCGGTAGGATCGGCAAGGCACAAGCGGTGCGCATCTTCACCGGCGCGCCGCTGCCCGAAGGCGCCGACACCATCGTCATCCAGGAGAATGTCCACGACCTCGGCGGCGGCGAAATCGAAGTGACCGAGCCGACGGCGCAATGGCGCAATATCCGCCGCATCGGGCTCGATTTTTCAACAGGCGATGTGCTGCTCGAAAGAGGCCGTTTGCTCGACCCGGCGGCACTGTCGCTGGCAGCATCGGCCAACCATCCCCAGGTCAAGGTGGTAAGACGACCGCTTGTCGCCATCATCGCCACCGGCGACGAATTGCTGCCGCCGGGCAGTAATCTCGGCCCGGACCAGATCATCTCGTCCAATGCCTATGGCGTCGCTGCCACCGCACACT
>NZ_RZRP01001118.1:0-1644 GCF_003997795.1 Mesorhizobium sp. M7A.F.Ca.US.005.03.2.1
GCCAAGGCGGCCGAGCTGTTCAAGGATCAGGGATTTACCGTGCTCGCGCCGAGCAACTGAGTTCCAAGGGGCACTATGAACTGGCTGCTGGACCTCACTCCCGACGAATGGAATGCGGTCCGGCTGTCCATCAAGGTGGCAACGGTGGCGATGCTCGCCAGCCTGCCGCCGGGCATCTTGATCGCGCTTCTGCTTGCCCGGGGACAGTTCTGGGGCAAGACGGTTCTCAACGGGCTGGTGCATCTGCCGCTGATCCTGCCGCCGGTGGTGCTGGCGCTGCCCTTCCTGGTGCTCTACCGCGAGGTCGGCCTGCTCGACACGCGCATCGGGCTGATCCTGCTCTACACGCTGATGGTGCTGCCGATCGTCATCTGGATCATGCGCGACCAGTTCAACTCGATCCCGGTCGAGCTCGAGGAAGCAGCCTTGGTCGACGGGCTGTCGATCTGGGGCGCGTTCTTCCGCATCGTCATGCCGATCGCGCTGCCGGGCATGGTCGCCGCCTTCATCCTGGCGATGGTGCTGTGCTGGAACGAGTATTTCTTCGCCGCCCTTTTGACCTCGACCGACGCCAAGACAATTCCGGTCATGGTGGCGAGCCAGACCGGCTCGCAAGGCATCAACTGGTGGTCGATGGCGGCACTAGCGACGGCGGCCATCGCGCCGCTCGCCGTCATTGGCATCGCGTTGGAGCGCTATCTGATCATGGGCATGACCGCGGGCGCGGTGAAGTAGCATGGCGCCCTCTTACCTTCTCCCCCTTGTGGGAGAAGGGAAGCCGCGCGCTAGCGTCCCAATATTGCCCGCAGGTGGTCCATGATCATGGCGACGCCCTTCTGCCCGAGCTCTGCCGAAGCATCCTTGGCGCTCGCCGTGTACCAGCCGGTATTGTCGGCGAAGTGATTGGCATCGACAGCCTCCGGGCATAGCGCCAGCATCAGCGAGGTCTCGCCAATGCCGGCATGGTCGAACGGGTACTTGCCGTTCATGTCAGCCGACATCAGCGGATGCACCTGCACCCAGTTGAAGAAATTTTCACCCGCCGCGTGTCCTGAATAATAGTCCGCCATCGCCTGCGACCCCCACCAGCCCTCGCCGCGCTCCTTTTCGAGGAAGCGGAAGATCGCCTGTCGGCCGGCGGCCTTGAACGCCAGATCGGTCGGCATGCCGGCGACAAAGTTCTCGGTCTGGTGGTGGATAATGGCGTGGATGTTGCGGAAGCCGATGCGCAGCAGGCTGTAGAACAGTTCCTCGCCGAACGGCGCCAGCGCATTGCCGCCGACCTGCACCGAGCCGCTGCCTTCCGGCGGCGCCACCGCATAGCTTGCCGCACCGTAGTAGAAGGGCGGCAGGATGACGACGTCCTTCTCCTTTTCGAACAGCTCCAGCGTCTTGATGACGGCCAGCGTGTCCATGCCGACGGCCATGTGCTCGCCATGGTATTCCAGCACGCCGAGCGGCAGAGCGACCGGCCAATTCTCGGCGATCGCCCTGCGGATCTGGTGTGGCAGCATCAGTTCATAGCGCATGATCTATTCCATGTTGGTGTGGCGGGCGCGCATGGCTTCGGGCGACGCGCCGGTCAATTCCCTAAGCTTCCGCACCATCACCTCAAACAGCAGGAAAAGCGCGCCCTCGAACACC
>NZ_RZRP01001119.1:0-1635 GCF_003997795.1 Mesorhizobium sp. M7A.F.Ca.US.005.03.2.1
CTTGCCGATGTCGCGCCCAAGGGTTCGGCGCAGATCGTGCTCAACGAGGCGACGATCTGCCTGCCGCTTGGCAGCCTGATCGACCTCGCCGCCGAGGCTGCACGGTTGCAGAAGGAACTGGCCAAGGTGACCGAGGAGATCGCGCGCCTGCACAAGAAACTGTCGAACGAGAGGTTCGTGGCCAGCGCGCCGGCCGAGATCGTCGATGCCGAGCGTGAAAAGCTCGCCGAATACCGCGATGCACAGGACAAGCTGTCGGTCGCGTTGGCCAGGGTTCGCGACGCCGGTTGAGGATAGATTCGCGAGACTTTAGACCCCTCTAAAATGCTGGTTTTCCGCCTGGAAAATCAGCATTCCGTTGCGTTAATATTGACGTAAACGGAAGTTTTAGCCGCATTGTTGCCATAATGTAACAATGGGGCTCTCGGACCCCAAAAAAGGCCTGTTTTCGAGCCTTTTGGATGGTTTTCCCTGTTTTTTGAGAGCCGCTCAGCCTTCACAGACCATTTTTCGGCCTTGCCGCACCCGGTTGCATTTCCTCGAAAATGCGGCTGGCCAGTGTGTACATGTACGCCCGCGAATTCGTTGTTGCACCGTTAACCTGAATTGGTTCTAGCTTGGTGCACTCGAATTCGGGGGAGGACATTTCATGACTATTCTGCGACTGAAGGCGCTGCTGGGGGCGGGCTGCTTTTCGCTGGCTTTGATCGGGACGGCGATGAATCCGGCACATGCCGGCGGCCTGGAGCGTGGCGGCTACGATATCGATCTGCTGTTCGATCCTGCCCAAGTCACGGGTGAGGTCTCCGGCACCTATGTGATGCCGCAGCGCGACCTCAAGAACGTGAAGGACACCGACCCGTCCGACGGCCCCCTTAACCTCATGGGTTTCTCCAACAGTGCTCGCGATACCGAAAGCTATTGGGTGCCGAGCGTCGGCATCAAGGCGGGTATGGGCCCCGTCGATTGCCTCGTGGACTATGGCCAGCCGATTGGTGCGTCCAGCAACCCGGGTCGGAATTGGGCCGGCGCGAACAGCAATGTTGAAACCCAGGTGAAGAGCGAGGCTGTGGGTGGAACCTGCTCCTACAAAATGGATCTCGGCAAAGGACAGTTTCGTTTTATCGGCGGCGTGTTCCACGAGAATGTTTCTGGCTTCAAAGAACAATTGGTGGCTCCCATTCCCGGTGCGGGCATAGGGCGGCTTGACCTTGAGGGTGACGGCTGGGGATGGCGAGCCGGCGTTGCGTATGAGATTCCGGATATCGCCCTGCGCGCCAGCTTGGTCTATAATTCGGCGGTCAAGCTCAACAATTTGGACGGAACGCTGGATCTGTCTCAGGTTCCCGCGGCCCTCAATCCTTTAAATCCGTTTTTGGGCAAAGTGACGAATGTTAGTGGTTCCTCGCAGGTTCCGGATTCTGTAGAGCTCAAGCTTCAGTCGGGCATAGCTCCTGGCTGGCTGGCATTCGGATCCATCAAGTGGATGAATTGGAGCGAGCTACAGAGCATTCCGTTTTGTCCCACCGGCACGGCATCCTGCACGACGACCAGCCCATTGCGGCTTACCTCGCTCGATCTACTCTATCGCGATGGCTGGACAGTTTCCGGCGGCGTCGGCCACAAATTCAATGA
>NZ_RZRP01000111.1:0-11318 GCF_003997795.1 Mesorhizobium sp. M7A.F.Ca.US.005.03.2.1
GCCGGTGAAGACGATCTTGTTGGCGTCGGGATGTTCAGCGAGCCGCGCCCCGGCCTCTGTCCCGGTGCCGGTGACGACGTTGACGACGCCGTCGGGAACGCCGGCCTCCTGCATCAGCCTGGCGATCAGCAGCGGCGTCAACGAAGCATCCTCCGAGGGCTTCAGCACGATGGTGCAGCCGGTGGCGAGCGCCGGCGCGATCTTCCAGATCGACGCCGCAGTCGGAGCGTTCCAGGGGATGATCGCGCCGACAACGCCTACCGGCTCGCGCCTTGTGAACGAGACGATCTCGCCGGGGATCGAATTGTCTATGGATTCGCCATGCAGCGCGGTCGCCATGCCCGCATAGAAGCGCAGCATGCCGATGACGCGCCGCCGGTTGGCTAGCGTGCGCGTGATCGGCAGTCCCATGTCGAGAGTGTCGGAAACGCTGAGTTCTTCCCAATGGGTCTCGAAGAGATCGGCGATGCGCAGAAGCACGCACTGCCGCTCGTAGGGCGAGAATTTTGACCACGGCCCTTCGAAGGCCGTGCGCGCAGCGGCCACCGCCGCATCGATGTCGGCCGCCGAGCCACGCGGCACCGTGGCCAGCACTTCGCCAGTCGCCGGGTTGAGCGCCTGCATCTCCTGGCCGGATTGTGCCGGAACCCACTTGCCGCCGACGAACATCGGCCGGAATTCGCCATGGTAGAGCGCCGTGGCCTTCGCCCGCGGGTCGAAATTCAGCGTCATCTCTTCCTCCTCACAATTCCGTGGCGACTATGACTCCCACGCCGGTCGACCTCAAACAAGGAAAGCTAAAAGGGCGTTCAGATAATCGGACTGTGCAATGCACGCGACTTCCCCGATGGTGCCGGCAACGGAGGAACAGATATGAGACTTGCTGGCAAGGTCGCTATCGTCACGGGCGGCGGTTCGGGATTTGGCGAAGGCATCGTCAGGAAATTCGTCACCGAAGGTGCGCTGGTCGTGTTGATGGACCGTGATGAGGCCGCCGCGGCCCGCGTTGCTGCCGAAGCCGGCGAAAATGTGCGGCCAATCACTGGCGACGTCTCGACACTCGGAAGCTTCGAAGCGGCGGCAGACCTGGCCCGCTCGGCCTTTGGCGGTCTCGACATACTGGTCAACAATGCCGGCGTGGCCCAGCCGCCCTTGGCGCTCGAGACAATGGACGAAGAGATGTTCGACCGGATCGCCAACGTCAACATGCGATCCATCTACAATGGCGCCCGTGCGGTCGTTGCGCATTTCAAATCCATCAAATCAGGCGCCATCCTCAACGTCGCCTCCACCGGCGGCGTCTCGCCGCGCCCGAATTTGACGTGGTACAATGCTTCCAAAGGCTGGGCGATTGCCGCCACCCGGGCCATGGCCGTGGAACTCGCCCCCTTCGGCATCCGCGTCAACGCCATCAACCCGGTTGCCGGCGACACGCCACTTCTGTCCACTTTCATCGGCTCCGGCGAGGAGAACCGCGCCCGCGTCGTCGCCACCATTCCGATCGGCAGGCTGTCTACGCCGGCGGACATGGGCAATGCCGCGGCATTCCTGTGCTCCGACGAGGCCAGCATGATCACCGGCGTCGACCTCAACGTCGATGGCGGCAAGTGCATCTGAGCGTTAGACCATTTGGGAGTTGGCGATGAAGCCTGTCTACGAAATCGCCGTGGTGCATGGCGACGGCATCGGCCCGGAAGTCTGCGCCGCAGCGGTTCAAGTGGTAAAAGCAGCGCTCGGTCCCGGCAGCCCCTTGCACTTCAGCGAATACCCGGCCGGAGCCGAGCATTTCCTGAAGACCGGCCAGAGCTTTCCCGAGCCGACCTTCCAGGCCTGCCGCGAGGCGGACGCCATCCTGCATGGTGCGGGCGGCTTGCCGGGCGTCATCCATGCCGATGGGACCGAAGCAGGCCTGGATTTCACGCTGAGGCTGCGCTTCGAACTCGATCTCTATGCCAATATCCGCCCCGTCAGGCTTTTCGAGGGCGTGCCGAGCCCGTTGAGCGGAGTGAAGGCCGGCGATATCGACTACATCATCTTGCGCGAGAACAGCGAAGGGCTTTACGCCGCGCGGGGATCGGGCGCGCTGTTGCGCGGCGAAGTGGCGGTCGACACGCTGGTGCAGACCCGCTCCGGCATCGAGCGTATCGCACGCAAGGCCTTCGAACTGGCGCGCCAGTCGGGCGGCGCGCCCCGTGACGGCGTGCGCCGGGTGACCTGCTGCGACAAGGCCAACGTGCTGCGCAGCTATGCCTTCTTTCGCTCCGTCTTCGACGAAGTGGCGAAGGACTATCCCGATATCGCGACCGAGCACGCGCTGGTCGACGCCATGGCGATGCATCTCGTGGTGAAACCGGGCCATTTCAACGTCATCGTCAGCGAGAACATGTTCGGCGACATCCTGTCCGACCTCGCCGCCGCGACGGTGGGCGGGATGGGCATGGCGCCTTCAGCCGAGATCGGCGCGGCCAACGGCTTCTTCCAGGCCGCGCACGGCTCGGCGCCCGACATTGCCGGCCAGGGTATCGCCAATCCGTATGGGACGATCCTGTCGGCAGCCTCGATGCTCGACTGGCTCGGCCACAAGCATGGCGACGAGAGACTCAACCAGGCCGCAGCGCGCATCCGTCGCGTGACCGAGGACTGCCTGGCCAACGGGCTTCTGAGCGCCGATCTGAAAGGCAGGGCGTCGACCAGCGAGATAACCCGTTCGGTCTGCGACCGGCTCGCTGCCGGGCGCGACTGATATGACCAAGCCAAGGATAAATCTTGTTGGACCTGGCAAGGTCGGCCAGACGCTCATGCGCCGGATATTCATCGCCGGCCGGCACAGGGTCCAGACCTGAGATGGGCGCTCTCGATCGCCAGGTTTCGGTCGAGGACTTTCGCACGCTTGCCCGTCGTCGTCTGCCGAAATCCGTCTTCGAATTCATCGATGGCGGGGCGGGGCAAGAACTCACCCTCAAAGCCAATCGAAGCGATTTCGAAAAGATCAGAATTTTGCCGCGCGTGCTTACCGATGTTTCGCATCCGAACGTTTCCACGACGCTCTGGTCCGAGACCTTGCCAACACCGCTGGT
Source organism: Mesorhizobium sp. M7A.F.Ca.US.005.03.2.1 (assembly GCF_003997795.1). Taxonomy (NCBI): domain Bacteria; kingdom Pseudomonadati; phylum Pseudomonadota; class Alphaproteobacteria; order Hyphomicrobiales; family Phyllobacteriaceae; genus Mesorhizobium; species Mesorhizobium sp. M7A.F.Ca.US.005.03.2.1. The sequence continues at coordinate 3,078 of NZ_RZRP01000111.1, forward strand.
GATCAGCCCGATGGGCTCCTGCGCGCTGGTCAGGCCCGGAGCCGACATTGCCATCGCGAGGGCGGCAACCGCTCGCAGCATCCCCTACACGCTCTCCACCATGGCCACGGCCAGCATCGAAGGCATGGCGCGAGCCGTACAGGGGCCGCTGTGGTTCCAGCTTTATGTGCTCAAGGATTTCGACTTCAATCGCCAGTTGGTGAGGCGAGCGGAAGAATTTGGCTATTCGACGCTGGTGGTGACCGTTGATCTGCAAGCCGGTGGCAAGCGCGAAAAGGATCTTAGGAACGGCATATCTATCCCACTGCGGCCTTCGGCCCGGCATCTCTGGGAAGGCATGCTTCATCCTGGCTGGTCGCTGCGCCTGCTGCGCGGCGGTCTGCCCCAGTTCGAGAACGTCCGCGGCTATCTCGGTGACAACAGCGCCGGCCTGACGATCGCCGCGCGTGTTGGCGGCAGCCTCCATGCAGGTTTCGACTGGGACGATTTCCGCCAGATCCGCGACTGGTGGAAAGGCCGGCTGCTGGTCAAGGGCGTCCTGCACCCGGGCGATGCGTCGCGACTGGTGGCGGCTGGTGCCGATGGCATCTGGGTGTCCAACCATGGAGGCCGCCAGCTCGACGGTGCTGTATCGAGCATCGATGCCCTGCCCGCTATCCGTCAGGCACTTGGCGCCCAAATCCCGATCCTCATCGATTCCGGTATCCGCACGGGCACGGACATCGTCAAGGCCAAGGCACGCGGCGCCACCGTCGCGGCGATCGGCCGGGCCGCCCTGTTCGGCGCCGTGGCTGGCGAGCCCGGCGTGGCCAAGGCACTGGATATCATCCTGGACGAAGTGGTGACTTGCCTCAGGCTCTGCGGGATCCCCCGTTTTCAGGAAGCGGGATCAGAAATGATAGCATAGCGCCAAGACGAGTGCTCACGCTTGGTCAAGAGGTACAGAAAACCCCCGCTCGTCCAATATTCTTCCTCATCATGCCAAGGTTTTGCTATCGCGGTTGTGCAAGCGGCTGCGGGCGGCCGACCAATTGCCGCCCTCACACGCCGCTCCTTCCCAAGCCCAGCGGCCGCCTGTCAGAGAGCACTTGTTTGATGCACACCCGCTAGCGGCGGTCGTGATTAAATTCGAGAGGCTGCGCAGTCGGATAGGCAGACTAAGGTCGGCCGCCCGGTGCTGTTTTCGGTTCCATCCACCCGTTCTTCAGAATGTCGCGAAGCACGTTGCGGATGTCTTCGCCCGCTGCCGTTGCGCCGCTCGCCCAAGCGATCGCCAGTGCCCCGAAAAAGATGTCGCGCCCGGTCATCGTCCGTCGTGCAAGCCCTTCGTCCTGTGCAGCCATCAGGATTCGCTCCGTCGTCGCGATGACAGCATGGCAGGTCGGCGTCAGCGGGGATTCTACTCGGCAAGCCGCCCGTAACGGTTCAGGCAAGCCCTCATAAGCCAGCATCCAGTCGCCGAGAGCTTCAACCCAGAGTTCGAGTGCGCGGCCTGCATCGCTCTCCCCGGCTTCGATTTCAACGCGACGATGGTCGAGGCCTTCATAATGAAGAACTAACAGCGCAGCCAGCAGGGCGTCTTTGTTTGGAAAATGGCGGTAGAGCGTCCCTGCTCCCACGCCCGCCAGCTTCGCAATAGAATCCATCGAAACGTCAACACTATCGTTGCCGAACGCTTGTCGCGCCACCTCGAGAATGTGCGCCCGATTATGCTGCGCGTCCCTGCGCAGGGCTGACGCGACCGAAAATTGCGACATTACTGACCTTGAACCCTTGAAGACCGGAGATACTCTCCGTATCTAAAAGCCGAATCGGAGAGAGTCTCCATATAGCCCCCGGTCGACTATTCTAACAGGTCGGCATCAGCGAGCGAAACGAGGACACGATGATCAGGCAGATGATACCGGCATGCATCCGGGCAACGAGCACCGCAACCTGCCTGGCGCCTGGCGCGCACCGTCAGTAGATGCCGCGAGCTATACGAGTTTCGAGGCGGGCTGCTCCGTCGGCAGCACCGCCCTGCGCGACCCTCTGGATGTCCGCTCAATACGGAATAGATCAGCGCACCATGCGCTGAGCTCATAATCACAATTATCTGGAAGGAAATCGGCATGAAGATCGGCATTATCGGCGCGGGAAATATCGGCACCACCCTTGCACGAAAGCTGTCAGCCGCCGGACACGCGGTGAAGCTGGCGGGCTCGAAGGGGCCTGAGGACATCGGCGAGAAAGCGACGGAGGTTGGTGCGCTCCCGGTTGCCGCGCACGAAGCAGCCAGGGATGTCGAGGCGATCGTTCTATCGATCCCATTTGCGAAGATCCCCGATGTCGCCGGCCTCTTTGCCGATGTACCAGCCAACGTGGTCGTGATCGACACCTCCAATTATTATCCCATGCGCGACGGGAATATCGCGGAGGTTGACGATGGGAAGCCGGAAAGCGTGTGGTCCAGCGAACAACTCGGCCGGCCAGTGGTCAAGGCATTCAATGCAGTCCTCGCCCAAACGCTCGCAGAAAGTGGCGCAGCGGCCGGAATGACCGGACGCATCGCGATCCCCGTCGCAGGCGATGATGTGCATGCCAAAGCGATCGCAAGCGAACTGGTGAACGAGACCGGTTTCGACGCACTTGATGCCGGCGATCTCGCGAATTCCTGGCGCCAGCAACCGGGCACGCCCGCCTACTGCACGGAACTGACGTTGCCTGATCTTCAGGATGCGCTGTCCACGGCGGAAAAGGCGCGCGCACCCGGAATTCGCGACGCGCTGATCAAGGGCTTCATGGAGGCGACGCCTCCCCTCCGCCACGAGCAGATCGTAGCCCGCAACCGTGAAGTCACCGCCCGCCGATGAGAAACTTCTCCGGTTCCGGTCCGAGGTGACCAATAAGACTGTCCAAGAATTCCTTCTGTTTGTCGGGAGCAACCTGAGGGACGACGATGACGAGGTAATTTGCGACAAAGGTGAAATCCCCCTTGAGGATGCGAGGCATCAGCTCCTGAGCGCGGCATGCTCCGCTGCTCAACCAGCGAGCCTGAGCCATAGCGCCTGACTGGCGGCAGGAGATTAGCCGCCGCCGCCCATGGTTACGGACATAAAGGCCCGGAAGGCCGCAGCCGCCGGTTCGATTGATCTGTCACGCGACCAGGCAAGGCCAACGTCCATAGTGGGGATGGGCTCGACAAGCCCGCGCACTTCGATGCGCTGCCCCTCCAAGGACCAGGGGCGGTAAACCATGTCGGACAGGACAGTGACCCCCATGCCGGCAGCCACGAGCGACCGCACGGCCTCGACCGAACTGGTGGTAAGGACGGCGCGGAGCGAAAGGCCCGCGGCATCCCAGTAACGGGCGGCCGTCGTGCGTGCCTCGTCAACCGTCAGCATGACATAATCTTCCGCCGCCACATCGGCGAGGCTGATCTCCTGCCGCGCGAGCAGATGATGATCAGCCGAAAGCCAGAGCCGGCGGTTCGACCGCATCAAGACCTCCTGCGCCAACTCCTTGGTGTGCTCCAGGTTGGACACCAGCATCACGGCCATGTCGATGTCCCCGCACATCAAGCCGCTTTCGAGAGCGTCTCGGGGCAATTCCAGCACCTCGACCTCGATCTCGGGATAGGTCTTTCGAAAGCGCGCGTAGTGGCGCGACATGTAGTAGCCGACGACCGTGTAGGTCATGCCCAGCCGCAGCTTGCCCGCCAGGCCTTTCCTATCGCGCAACGGGCTTCGGACGGCGGCAGCGACGGCCCCGGTGATAACACGCGCATGTTCAAGAAACCGCGCGCCCTCCATCGTCAGTCTTACGCCAGCGTGGTTACGCTCCAAAAGCCGTACGCCCAGGTCAGCCTCGAGCGTCTTTATCGCCGCAGTGACCGCCGATTGCGAGATGTTGAGTTCCACCGCGGCATGACTGACCTGTCCGCTCTCGGCGGTCGCGATAAAATAATCCAGCTGTTTCAAGGTGATGGTCATGGTGCGCCCTGGCCCAGAACCATTATCTGTTTTTTTGATATGACAATCAATAAACTACTATTTCACAAATGCCCTCGCATGCGCAAAAAATGCTGCAACGCCGCAAAGACGGCAGCTTCGAGGGGTAACAATGCGATGGCGGTGACGCTAAACTGCGACATGGGCGAAAGCTTTGGCCTCTACAAGGTTGGCGATGATATGGGCATGATGCCCATCATCGACGTTGCCAATGTCGCCTGTGGTTTTCACGCTTCCGATCCGGATCACATGCACGCCGCCGTCCGCAGCGCCAAGGCGAGTGGCGTAAAGATCGGCGCCCATCCAGGCTTGCCCGACATTCAGGGTTTCGGCCGGCGCGAGATGCGGATGACCCGCGAAGAAGTCAGGAACACCATCATTTACCAGGTGGGAGCGCTTGCCGGCTTCCTCAAGGCCGAGGGTGTGGAACTCCACCACATCAAGCCGCATGGCAGCCTCTACTTCATGGCCATGCAGCAGGAGGCAATAGCCCATGGCGTGTGCGACGCGGCAGAGATTTTCGGCGTACCCCTCTTCGGCATGACGGGCACCCTGCATGAGAAGATCTATCAAGAGCGCGGTATCCCATTTGTCGCTGAGTTCTATGCCGATCTCGACTACGATGCCTCCGGCAAGCTGATCTTGACACGCGTTCATGACGCCAAGGACCCCGCAGAGATGGCCGAGCGGTGCGTACGCGCCATCAGGGAGGGCGAGGGCACGGCAGAGGACGGCAGTTTCTTCCCTGTACGCTGCGAAACCATCTGCGTGCATTCCGATACGCCGAACGCCATCGAAATAGCCCGGGCCGTGCGCACCGCAATCGCCCCCTGGCACTGAACTCGACCGAACCCGCCCGCGCGGGCGGTTCCAGATTAGTCTGTCCGCAGTTTTCCGGAGCTTTTTATGGCCCAGATTCTTTCACCTCTTCCCGGCACTTTTTATCGCAGCGCTTCGCCAGACCAGCCGCCATACAAGGCGGATGGCGACGCGGTGTCCGCCGGAGACGTAATCGGTCTCATCGAAGTGATGAAGTCGTTCCACGAAGTGAGGGCCGAGACGGCCGGTACGAACATCCGCTTCATTGCCGACAATGAGGACCCCATCATGGCCGGCGCACCTATTGCGGATCTCGACTGATGCTGAAAAAGCTTCTGGTTGCCAACCGGGGCGAGATAGCGGTCAGGATCATCCGGGCCGCGCAAGATCTGGGGATCGCCACCGTGGCGGTGTATTCGGCCGCAGACGCCGAGTCGCTCCACGTCCAGCTTGCGGATGAAGCGGTCAACATCGGCCCACCAGCTGCAAAGAAGTCCTATCTCAATGTCGAAGCAATTCTGAAGGCTGCCCGCGACACCGGTTGCGACAGTGTTCATCCAGGCTATGGGTTCCTTGCCGAGAATGCCGCGTTTTCCGACGCGGTCACAGGCGCTGCATTGGTCTTCGTCGGCCCGTCGGGAGATGCGATCCGGATGATGGGAGACAAGGTCTCGGCGCGATCGGCCGCTGCCGCTGCAGGTGTCCCCGTCGTGCCAGGCTCGGCTGGCCGGGTCGAGGGCCTCGAGGCTGGCCACGAGGTGCTGACCGCAACCGGTTTTCCGGTGATGATCAAGGCGGCGGCAGGCGGCGGCGGGCGGGGCATCCGCATCGCGAACTCGCTTGCCGAGTTCGAACAAGCCTTTCCTCAGGCCGAAGCAGAAGCCCTCGCCGCCTTTGGCGATGGTGGTCTCTACATGGAAAAGGTGATCGGCAAGGCCCGCCATATCGAGGTGCAGGTGCTGGCAGACGGAAGCGATGCCATCCACTGCTACGAGCGGGAGTGCTCGCTGCAGCGGCGACGCCAGAAGGTTTGGGAGGAGGCGCCGTCGCGCGCACTTTCAGACAGGCTGCGCGAAGAGCTCTGCGCTTCAGCGGTCGCCTTGGCCAAGGCGGTCAAATACTCTGGTGCCGGCACGGTAGAGTATCTTTACGACGATGAAGCAGACCGCTTTTACTTCATCGAGATGAACACCCGTATCCAGGTCGAGCACCCGGTCACCGAAGCGATCACCGGCATCGACCTCGTTGCGGAGATGCTTCGCATCGCCGGCGGCGAGAAGCTGCGGATCCGGCAAAGCGATGTCTCCGTCAAAGGGCATGCGATCGAAGTCCGGCTCAATGCCGAAGACCCGGCGAAGGAGTTCGCTCCATTCCCCGGGCAGGTGGCCGAGCTTCGCATTCCCGGCGGTCCGGGCGTACGCTTCGATTCGATGCTCTATCAAGGCTATCAGGTGCCGCCCTTTTATGACTCGCTGCTTGCCAAGCTGATCGTGCATGCAGAGACGCGCGAGGCGGCGATAGTGCGCCTGATCCGCGCGCTCAACGAGTTGAAGATCGGCGGGCTCAAGACCACCAAGCCGCTGTTTCTTGCGCTGGCCGCCGATCCGGCGATGCGGGCAGGAGACGTGCATACCCGCTGGCTGGAAGGCTGGCTCATCGAAAACGCCGCAGCATTGGCGGGTTAAGGAGGACCGATGTCGATACGATTCAACTTCGGCGGTGACGAACATATCTTCGGCGAGGTGTCCGAAGAAATGTCGCTCACCTCCTTCTTTACCGGCCTTTCGATGACCAATGCGGTGCGTACGGCAGGCATCCGAGGCGTCACCGAGATCTGCCCAGCCAACGCCAGCTTCCAGATTCGCTTCAACCCCGACATCGTCAAGCCGCAGGATTTGCTCAGCGAACTGAAGTCGATGGAAGAGGCGGCCTCGAAGTCGGACCCGGTGCTGAAGACCCGGATCATCGAACTGCCGGTTTATTTCCAGGATCCATGGACGCGTGAAACCTGCTTGCGCTTCCGCGAGCGCCACCAGGACCCCTCCTCAACCGATCTTGAATATTCGGCACGCATCAACGGCTACGCCACGGTGGAAGAGTTTATCGAGGCCTATTCCGGCCAGCCCTGGTTCGTATCGATGGTCGGCTTCGTCGCCGGACTGCCCTTCCTGTACCAGATGGTTGAGCGCAAGAAACAGATTCAGGCGCCGAAATACTTGCGTCCACGCACCGATACTCCCAAGCTCACCATTGGCCATGGCGGCTGCTTTGCAGCGATCTATTCGGTACGCGGCGCTGGCGGCTACCAGATGTATGGCATAACCCCGGCCCCGATCTACGACCCGACCAGGAAGGTGCGCTACCTCGCCGATGACATGTGCCTGTTCAAGCCAGGCGACATCGTCAAGTTCAAGGCCATTGGCCGCGATGACTACGACGCCACGCTTGAGGAAATCGAAGCCAATCGGTGGCAGCCGACGGTTCGCGAGTGCACCTTCAGCCTGAAGGATTTCAACAGCGACATTTACGGCACCAATGCAAAGCTGATGGAGCTTATCAATGGCCGTTAAGGTAATCTCTCCCGGCCTCTCCACTTCCGTGCAGGACCTTGGCCGACCCGGCCACTATCATGTCGGCATTCCAGAAGGCGGCGGCATGGACCGCTTTGCGACACGCATCGCAAACCTGCTTGTCGGCAACGATCCGGGTGCCGCGGTGCTCGAAGCCACTTTCATGGGTCCCGAACTCGAATTCACCCAATCCGCGGTCGTCGCCGTCACAGGTGGAGAGCTCCCACCCAAACTCAATGGCGAGGAACGGTCGACGTGGGAAAGTTTTCCGGTGAAGGCCGGTGACCGGCTTTCCTTCGGCTTCCTCAAGAGCGGCGCGCGCGCTTATCTGGCCGTCTCCGGCGGCATCGACGTACCCGTGGTTCTCGGTTCGCGCTCGACTTACATTCTGGGCGCACTCGGCGGCCATCAGGGCCGCACGCTGAAGGCGGGCGATGAGCTTCCCCTCGGCGAAGGTTCCGGCAAAGCCGGTCTTTCACTGCCTGCAAATCTGCGCCGCGCGCGCAATAGCCCGGCGGAACTCAGAATGCTTCCCGGCATATACTGGCATCGGATCACTGAGGCTGCCGGCAATCGGTTCTTTGAGGAAACCTGGAAGGTCGCGCCCGAAGCCGACCGTATCGGCTATCGCTTCCGCGGCGGGACGCCGCTGGAATTCGTCGAGCGCGAGCAGCCTTTCGGTGCGGGCTCCGACCCCTCGAACATCGTCGATGCCTGCTATCCCTACGGATCTGTCCAAGTGCCGAGTGGCACGGAGCCGATCGTTCTTCACCGGGACGCGGTTTCGGGTGGCGGGTATATGATGCTGGGCGTGGTGATATCGGCCGACATGGACCTTATCGCCCAACTCCAGCCGCACACCC
>NZ_RZRP01001120.1:0-1626 GCF_003997795.1 Mesorhizobium sp. M7A.F.Ca.US.005.03.2.1
GGCCGTTGCCGAGCACAAGGCTGGCGATCACACCGGTGAGTGCAATGCCGATCGTCGCGCCGATACAGGCGACGAGACGCTCGCGCAGCGTCGCGCCGGCAAGAATGGGAACAAAAAGGCGGAAAGCCATGAGGTCGAAAACTCTGCCGATATTCCAGGGGAAGTCGAAAATGTGCTGATCGCACCGCAATGACGCGGCATCGCTGAATTTGAAAGCCAAACTGATCCGGGAAACTGCAATTTGAGGGAATAGAATTCCGCTACGCAGCCGCTGCTGCGGTCAGGCCGCGCGAAATGTCGGCCTTCAGGTCGTCGACGTCCTCGAGGCCGATCTGCAGGCGGATCAATGGACCCTCATAGGGGGCCTTCGCGACAACGCGGTCGCCGAGCCAGACCGGCACGGCAAGGCTCTCATAGCCGCCCCAGGAATAGCCGAGGCCGAAGATTTGCAGCGCGTCGAGAAAGGCGTGCTGCTGCTTTTGTCCGCCGCCGGCAAGCACGATGGAAAAGATGCCGCTCGATCCGGAGAAGTCCCGCTTCCACAGTTCGTGGTCCGGGTGGCTGGGCAGGGCCGGGTGGAGCACGCGCGCCACGCCCTTCTGGCCTTCGAGCCAGGAGGCGATGGCAAGCGTGCTGCGCTGATGGTGTTCGAGGCGCACGCCCATGCTGCGCAGGCCGCGCAGCACCTGGTAGACGTCGTCGGGCCCGGCGCAGCAGCCAAGCGTGCAGAAGCTTTCATAAAGATGCGTCCAGCAGCTCTCATTGGCCGACACCGTGCCAAGCAGCACGTCGGAATGGCCGGCCGGGTATTTGGTCGCCGCATGGATCGAGATGTCGACACCGTGGTCGAGGGGGCGGAAATACAGTGGCGTCGCCCAGGTATTGTCCATCATGACGATGGCGCCCGCGGCGTGCGCCGCCTTGGCGATGGCTGGGATGTCCTGCACCTCGAAGGTGTTGGAGGCCGGTGATTCCGTGAACACCACCTTGGTGTTGGGCTTGATCAACGCCGCGATGCCGGCGCCGACATGGGGGGCGTAGTACTCGACCTCGACGCCCAGCCGCTTCAGCATCGTGTCGGCGAAGTTGCGGGTCGGATGATAGACGGTATCGACGATCAGCAGATGGTCGCCGGCCGACACGAAGGCGAGCAGCGGTACCGTCACCGCCGCAAGGCCCGACGGCACCAGGATCGTGCCTGCCGAACCTTCCAGCGCGTCTATGGCGTGGGCGAGCGCATCGGTCGTCGGCGTGCCGCGCGTGCCGTAAGTGTATTTCTGGGTGCGAGCCGCCATTGACGCCGCGTCGCGAAAAAGCACGGTCGAGGCATGCACCACCGGCGGATTGACGAAGCCGAAATAGTCGTGCGGATTGTTGCCCGAATGGGCAAGCCGCGTGTTGATGCCCATCCCGCCGCTAAAGTGCTCGCCGTCTTTCGCCATTCTGCGTCGCCTTGTTTGACAAGCCGCTAGCCATAGTGCGGCGGCATGGACCGTGCAACAGCCACCGTCCGCCAGGAGATGGACTTCGAATATGCCAATTCGTCGCGGCAAAAACAGCGATGCGGGGACAGGATATCAAACGAAAAACCCGCCTGTGCGGCGGGTCATCGGCGCAAATCAGCAC
>NZ_RZRP01001121.1:0-1621 GCF_003997795.1 Mesorhizobium sp. M7A.F.Ca.US.005.03.2.1
TCGTGCAGCCGCACATCGGCTGCACCGCCGCTGGATTGTATTTGTCGCCGATGGTCAGCACCATCAGCTTCTCGACCAGCCCGGTACAGGAGCCGCAGGAGGCCGAGGCCTTGGTATGGGCGCGCACGTCGTCGAGCGAGGTCAGGCCCTTGGCCGTGATCGCGCCGGTGATCTTTCCCTTGCAAACGCCGTTGCAGCCGCAGATCTCCGCATCATCCGGCAAGGCTGCAACGGCCGCCATAGGGTCCAGCGGGGCACCCCCCTGGTAGGACTGGCCGAAGATAAGCGTATCGCGCATCTCCGATATGTCGGTCTGCTTCTTCTTCAGGTCGTTGAACCAGGCGCCGTCGGCCGTCTCGCCATAGAGCACGGTGCCGATGATGCGGTCGTCCTTCAGCACCAGCCGCTTGTAGACGCCGGCCGAAGCATCGCGCAGCACGATCTCCTGGCGGTCGTCACCATCGGCGAAGTCTCCGAGCGAGAACAGTTCGATTCCGGTGACCTTGAGCTTGGTCGGCGTGTCCATATGGACGAAGGCCGCCGCTTCGTCGCCGGCAAGCTGGCTGGCTGCAACGCGCGCCATCTCGTAGAGCGGCGCGACGAGGCCATAGACCTGGCCGTTGACCTCGGCACATTCGCCGAGCGCGTAGATGTCGGGATCGTTGCTGCGCATGCCGGCATCGACGACGATGCCCCTGTTAACGGCGATGCCGGCCTGTTTGGCCAGCGCCGAATTCGGCCGGATGCCGACGGCCATCACCACAAGCGTTGCTGGGATAATGGTGCCGTCAGCAAGTTCCACCTGCCCGACCTTGCCGTTGCCTGTGATCGCCTGGGTGTTGGCCTTGGTGATGACCTTGATGCCGCGCTGCTCCACCGCGCGCTGCAAGAGATAGCCGGCGGCCGGATCGAGCTGGCGCTCCATCAAAGTCGGCATGACATGCAGCACGGTGACGTCCATGCCTTGCGCGTTGAGGCCCGCCGCCGCCTCCAGACCCAGCAGGCCGCCGCCGATGACCACCGCCTTGGCCCGCGACTGGGCAGCGAGCATCATCGCCTGCACGTCGTCGAGATCGCGATAGGTCAGCACGCCCGGCAGGTCATGGCCCGGCACCGGAATGATGAACGGTACCGAGCCGGTGGCGATGACGAGCTTGTCGTAGGGCTCGGTGACGCCGTGATCCGAGGTGACGGTCTTCGCCGTCCGGTCGATGGCAACGATCTTATGGCCCTTGTAGAGGGTGATGTTGTTGGCGATGTACCAGCCGTCGCCATGGATGATGATCTCCTCATAGGCCTTCTCGCCCGACAGCACCGGCGACAGCATGATGCGGTCGTAATTGACGCGCGGCTCGGCGTTGAAGATGGTGACGGTGTAGCGGCCCGGAGCCTGTTCCAGCAGGTGCTCCAGCATGCGCCCGGGGGCCATGCCATTGCCGATGATGACAAGTCTTTCGCTCATGGTGCTACTCCGCGGCTTCGACGAAGCGGTGGCGTTCGTAGAGGAACTTCAGAACCGCCTCGCGGCAGCGCAGGAAGGTCCGGTCGGAAGAGAGTTCGACGCGCCGGCGCGGCCGCGCCAGCGGCACGGCAAGCACTTCGCCGATGGTCGCCGCCGGAC
>NZ_RZRP01001122.1:0-1620 GCF_003997795.1 Mesorhizobium sp. M7A.F.Ca.US.005.03.2.1
GCGCCGCACTGCGCGAGATGGAGGAGCCGGCGAAGGCAAAAAACCACCTCAGGATCGTTGGAGGCCCTTCATGACCGCAACTGTCGATCCCGTGACGGATATCGACCTCGACGCCTATGTCGACGACCAGATCGACGTCACCCGCCGCATCGAGGTGGAGGCATTCTTGTCCGCTCGCCCGGAGGCGGCGGCGCGCGTGATGTCGGATCTCAGGACCCGCGATGAACTGCGCGTGGCGCTTGCCGGCTCCAAAGGCATGGCACGGCCCGCGACCGCCGATGCCGCGCGGCGGCTGGAGAGGGGGCTTGCCCGCGGCCGCATCTTCGGTGTGCTGCAGCGCGCCGCGGTGGTTGCTGTCTTCGTCGCCGCCGGGTGGCTGGCGAACGGTATCATCGGGCCGATGTCGGTGACCAAGGTCGTCGCCTCGCCGCAGCCGCCCGCCTATGTCGACGACGCAGTGCGGGCCCACAGGACCACGCTGGTGCGCGAGAGCATGCCGTCGCAGCCCGAGGCGCCCAATTACAACGCCGGCGAGATTCGCGCCGCGACCGCCATCGTCATGCCGTCGCTGCCCAAGGATTGGAAGGTCCGCGACGTGCAGATCTATCCGTCCCGCTTTGGTCCGAGCGTCGAGATGGCGGTCGAGACGAAAGACATGGGGCTGGTGTCGCTGTTTGCGATCCGGCCTGGAACCTTCGACGTTGTCAAGCCGACGATCGCGCCCTCGGGCGACATTTCATCGGCCTATTTCCAGATCGGCGATGTGGCTTATGCGGTGGTCGGACGAAGCGAGGTCCACGACCTCGACCGCGCCGCAGAGACGCTCGCCAAGACGCTCTACTGATCGATCCACAAAGGAGAACGCAAATGAACACCCCCAATCTGGGATATCGCGTCGGCGCCGGCGCCCAAACCGGAGCCGTCTTCGACGAGGGCCTGCGCCAGCATATGCTGCGCGTCTACAACTACATGGGTGTCGGCCTGGTGGTCACCGGCCTCGTCGCCTTCATGATCTCGTCGACGCCGGCGCTCTACGTGCCGATCTTCTCCAGCCCGCTGAAATGGGTGGTGATGCTGGCACCGCTCGCCTTCGTCATGCTGTTCTCGTTCAAGATGCAGACCATGTCCGCGGCGAGTGCCCAGGCGATGTTCTGGGCCTTCTGCGCGGTCATGGGCCTCTCGCTCGCCTCCGTGTTCCTGGTGTTCACCGGAACCAGCATCGCGCGCACCTTCTTCATCGCAGCCACCATGTTCGGCGCCACCAGCCTGTACGGCTACACGACAAAGCGCGACCTGACCCAGTTCTCGTCGTTCCTGATCATGGGCCTGATCGGCGTGGTGATCGCCAGCATCGTCAACATCTTCCTCGGCTCGACCGCGCTGCAGTTCGCCATCTCGGTGATCGGCATCGCCGTGTTCATCGGCCTGACCGCCTGGGACACGCAGACGATCAAGGAACAGTATGCCGAGAATTTCGACGCGGAATCGCGCCAGAAACTTGCCGTCTTCGGCGCCTTCTCGCTCTATCTGAACTTCATCAACATCTTCCAGCTGCTGCTGAATGTCACCGGCGAACGCGAATAACGACTATCCGCTGTGGGCAAGAGCGAGGGTTATTGC
>NZ_RZRP01001123.1:0-1618 GCF_003997795.1 Mesorhizobium sp. M7A.F.Ca.US.005.03.2.1
CTTATTGTATCTTGTATCGGACGAATTGAGCGACGTTTGATTTCCCCGTCCCGCCAATGAGGCAAGTAGTACGTTTCTCTGTAAAATCCAAATCTCTTGCACAACATTATAAGAGTAAGCTTCGCTTTCATCGTTCTGATCGACTGCGGATACCCTTGTCGATCCGTTGGGAAGCGAGGAACTTCCCCTCGCTTCCCCGCCAGTGCCGCCTGTGCAGAGCAAGGCCGCAGGCTCGCAAAGCGGGCGATTGCAGCAACAGCGACCATCAATTTCCATCTGCTTCGCTCGACCGTGCACCCCGGCTCAGCGCGCCGGCATTGGCCCCCATCACTCCCGCGCGCTCTCGCGCCCCCGGAAGGCATGCCGGGGGACATGCCTTCGGCATTGACGGAAAAGGAGTGAGCACAATGAACATGACCACCATCATCGACGGCGAGAACAACAGTCAGCAGCAGGCGGTTTCCAGCGGCTTCCGCGTTGACGTCACGCGCGGCGAGAGGATCGGGCGGGTTTCCTCGGAATGGTTTTCGCGTCCCGATGACGAGCGCTATCTGAGCCTCACCGAGCTTTTTGATGCCGTGAAGCAGAGAGCGGACCGCGCTACCGCCCGCACCGTCGAGAGCCGCGCTGTTCGCGTGGAAGCTACCCGCGACAATGCAGAGCGGCTTTCGCTTATCGTCCCCGGACAGGAGCAACCAATTGCGCCCACGCATTGGAGTTTTGGCCAACTTTGCAGCCTTGTCAGCGCACCGGCGACCTACATGCGCCAGCTTCCCGCGCCGCTGGCAGGCATCAATTTACAGCACGGCCTTCTGAGCCATCGGGCGGAATTGATGAAGACCCTCGAGACGGCAGACGGGCGCATTGAACTTCGCGCCGTAACCGGCCCGGACTATGGCCGTATCTGGGATCACGAGCTTGTCGCCTCCGTGATGAAGATCGCGGGCAATGGTACCGGTGACACCATGTGGAAGGTGCCGGGCGTTCTGGATTGGGCTACGATGACTCACAATCCATTCGTCGACATCACCAAGGACACCACCACGCTTTACGCCAGCGACCGCGACGTGTTCCTGTTTCTCGTTGACGATACCCATCCGATCGAAGCCGGAAGGCTCCCGAATGGCGAACCGGATTTGTATTTTCGCGGTTTCTATTGCTGGAATTCGGAGGTTGGCAGTAAGACGTTGGGCGTTGCGAGTTTCTATCTCCGCGCCGTTTGCATGAACCGCAATCTTTGGGGCGTAGAAGGCTTCGAGGAGATCAGCATCCGGCATTCGAAGTTTGCAGCACTTCGTTTTGCTCATGAGGCAGCGCCCGCTTTGACGAGCTTTGCGAACTCTAGCCCCGCGCCGTTTATCGCCGGCATCAAGGCCGCACGTGAGAAGATCGTCGCCCGTAGCGACGAAGACCGCGAAGGCTTCCTGCGCAAGCGCGGTTTCTCCAAGAGCGAAACAAGCAAGATCATCGAGGCAGTTTTGCAGGAGGAAGGCCGCCTGCCCGAAAGCATCTTCGATTTCGTGCAGGGCATGACTGCGCACGCCCGCAGCAAGGCGCATCAGGATAGCCGACTGGAGCTTGAAGGCAGGGCGAAGGCCTTGTTGGAACGGGCGGCATG
>NZ_RZRP01001124.1:0-1618 GCF_003997795.1 Mesorhizobium sp. M7A.F.Ca.US.005.03.2.1
GCGCAGGACCACCCCCGCCTGCTCTCGGTCATCGCCGGGGCGTGCGCCGGGGCCGGCGGCAACATTGTCGACGCGCAGATCTTCACGACGTCGGACGGCCGTGCGCTCGACACGATCCTGATCAGCAGAGAATTCGACCGCGACGAGGACGAGCGCCGGCGTGCCGAGCGTGTCGGCCGGCTGATCGAGGACGTGCTGTCGGGCAAGAGCTGGCTGCCGGAAATGATCGAGAAGCGCACCAAGCCGCGGCGCGGCTCCAAGGTGTTCAAGATCCCGCCGCGTGCCGAAATCCGCAACACGCTGTCGAATCGTTTTTCGGTCATCGAGGTCGAGGGCCTCGACCGGCCTGGGCTGCTGTCGGAGATCACCGGAACGCTTTCCGACCTGTCGCTTGACATCGCATCGGCCCACATCACCACCTTCGGCGAAAAGGTCATCGACACTTTCTATGTCACCGATCTCACTGGCCAGAAGATAGATAGCCCGGCCCGCATCGCCACCATCCGCAATCGGCTGATGGCAACGCTCGAAGGCATCGTGCCCGAACGCGGCGGCAAGTCCAGGGCGGCGGCCGAGTGACAACGACCATCACTTTGTCCCAATTCCGCAGGCAGTTCCCAAAAGCATGAGCCTCGTCAAGAAATTCGCAACGGTCGCTTCCGGCACGCTGATGAGCCGCGCGCTCGGTTTCGGCCGCGAGATGCTGATGGCCGCCGCACTCGGCACCGGACCGGTCGCCGATGCCTTCAACGCCGCCTTCCAGTTTCCCAACACCTTTCGCCGGCTGTTTGCCGAGGGTGCCTTCAACGCCGCCTTCGTGCCGCTGTTCGCCAAGGAGATCGAGACCCACGGCACCGAAGGCGCCAAGCGCTTTTCCGAGGAAGTGTTCGGCGTGCTGTTCACGGCGCTGCTGGCGCTGACCATCATCATGGAACTGTCGATGCCGCTGATCGTGCGCTATCTGGTGGCGCCGGGTTTTGCCGGCACGCCGGGGAAGTTCGACACCACGGTGACGCTGGCGACGATCATGTTCCCTTATCTGATCTGCATGTCGCTGGGCGCGATGATGGCGGGCATGCTGAATTCGCTGCGCCGCTATTTCGCCGCCGCCGTGGCGCCGGTGTTCCTCAACATCATCCTGATCGGCGTGCTCGCCTATGCCTGGTACAAGGGCTCGGATGCCCTCACAGTCGGCTACGGGCTGTCCTGGGGCGTGCTTGCCGCCGGACTGGTGCAGCTGGCGATCGTCTGGGTGGCAGTGCGCCATGCCGGCATCTCGATCGGCTTTCGCCGTCCCAAAATGACGCCCGCGGTCAAGCGGCTGCTGATCCTGGCGCTGCCGGCGGCCATCACCGGCGGCATCACACAGATCAACCAGCTGATCGGCACGGCGATCGCCTCGGCGCAGAACAGCGCGGTCTCCTCGCTCGCCTATGCCGACCGCATCTACCAGTTGCCGCTCGGCGTGGTCGGTGTCGCGGTCGCCATCGTACTGTTGCCCGAACTGTCGCGCGCGCTGAAGTCGGGCAATCTGATCGAGGCGGCCAATCTGCAAAACCGCTCGGTCGAGTTCACACTGTTCCTGACGCTGCCGGCAGCCGCCGCACTCTGGGTGATG
>NZ_RZRP01001125.1:0-1616 GCF_003997795.1 Mesorhizobium sp. M7A.F.Ca.US.005.03.2.1
CTCTGGGGCTCGGCATCGCTGCGCACCGGCGGCAGCACTTCGATGCCGGTGATGCGGCCGGTGGCCAAATCCCATTGCGGCCGGCAGCCCATCAGCGCCAGGCCTTGAGCGATCTCCTCGCCGCCGGCCACGCTCGGAAGGCCACGCGTCGATGTCACATGGCGCATATCAGGCCTGTTCCGCGACATGTTCCCGACCCAAATCGCGCTGATCGATGCCGCAGCCAACGCGGTTGCCGCGCGCGACGAGGACGATTCGGAAAACCCGCTCGCGGCCAAAACCCGCGCCGACGGCAAGATCAGCCCGCGCATTTTCGGCACCTCGCCCGGCACCTATGGCGCCGGCGTCGAGGATCTCATGTCCTCCGGCGACTGGAGCGCGCGCGACGAAATCGGCCGCGCCTATCTCGACGCTACATCGCACGCCTATGGCGGCGCCGGGGGCGAAGGCATCTCCGCGCCCGGCGTTTTCGAGGGCCGCATCGCCGAAGCCGATCTTCTCGTCCACACCGGCGACGACCCCGGCCGCGACATCCTCGAGGGCTCCGCCGATGTCGCCTTCATCGGCGGCTTTTCCGCAGCAGTTGCGGCGCTCGGTAGGAATGCCGACGTCATCGTGCTCGACACCACGGACCCGCAAAAGCCGAAGCCACGCTCGATCAGTGAGGCCGTAGCGCGCGTCGTGCGTGCCCGCGCCGTCCATCCACGCTTCATATCAGGCCAGATGCGCCACGGCCCGCGCGGCGCCTCCGAATTCGCCGAAACCGTCGACCGGCTGGTCGGCTTCGCCGAAACCACGCACGCCATTTCGGGAACGCTGATCGAGGCGGTTCATGATGCCTATCTAGGCGATCCCATGGTCCGCGCCTTCATCCTGCGCGAGAACCCCGCCGCGGCAAAAATCATTGCCGAACGCTTCCTGTCGGCGCGCCGGCGTAGTCTCTGGCATCCCTTGCGCAATTCCATCGACGACGATCTCGCAGCCCTGATCGCCGAGGCAGAAGCACTTGGGGTGGCGGCATGAGCGCCTTCTCGCGCCGCGGCGCCTGTCCGGCTTTGTCGGCACCGATGCAAACCGGCGACGGCCTGCTGGTGCGGCTCAACCCGGTTGCTGGGGGAATGTCGCCAGAGTCGTTGATCGGACTAGCCGAATCCGCTTTGCGGCACGGCAATGGCATCATGGAAGTCACCGCGCGCGGCAGTTTGCAGATACGCGGCCTGACGGCGCAAAGTGCTGCGCTGCTGGCGGCGGAGGTCGATGCGCTTGATATCGCGGTTCGCACCGGCGTGCCGGTCGAGACCGGGCCGCTGGCAGGCATTGATCCGCAAGAGATTGCCGACCCCCGGCCGCTGGCTGAACGTATCAGGGCTGCGATCGAAGAAGCTGGGCTCGTACAGCGCCTAGGACCGAAGGTGTCGGTCGTTGTGGACGGCTGCGGGCAACTCACCATGGATGCGGTCACGGCCGACCTGCGGCTTGCTGCAACGCGCACCGATGCGGGAGTTCGGTGGCGGGTGTCTGTCGCGGGCGACGGGAGGAATGCGAGGCCGCTGGCGTTTGCCGATCAAGGTGCGGCGCGCGATATTGCCGTTGCAGCTCTAAGGATGGTTGCAGAG
>NZ_RZRP01001126.1:0-1615 GCF_003997795.1 Mesorhizobium sp. M7A.F.Ca.US.005.03.2.1
CCGCCATAATAGCGGTAGTAGTCGCCGACATAGGCGATCTGGGCGCGGGTCTCGCGGATGATCTTGCCTGTATCGCGGGTCTCGAGCTCGGCAAGTCGCCCAGCATTGGCGGCGACGAGGTCGCCCAGCTTGACCAGCAGCTTTCCACGCGCCGTCGCGGTCATCCTACGCCATGGGCCGGAACGCAGGGCGCGGTGCGCCGCCTCGACGGCGCGGTCGACATCGGCTTCGCTCGCCGCCGGCATCCTGGCCCAGGCCGCCCCGGTCGACGGGTCGACGCTGTCGAAAGTAGCGGACGGTTCGTCGAAGCGGCCGTCGATGAAGTTCCTGAAGGGGGCGTCGGTCATGGGCTCGCGATCAAAGGAAGGCCGGCATCACCCGGTCGATGAACAGTTGCAGCGATTTTTTCTTGTGCTCGTGCGAAAGCCCGCTGTCGATCCAGATCGAATACTGGTTGTAGCCGAGTGCCTCATAGTTCTTCAGCCGGGCGATGACCTCATCGGCCTCGCCGATCACCAGGTTCTGCCTGATCTTGTCGGGCGCGTATTGCGGCATGGCCGCGATCTCGTCCGGCGTCAGCGGCTCCAATATGCCTTGATGCACTGGTTTCTTGTTCTGGAACCAGGCGCCGAACTGGCAATAGAAAGTCGACAGGTCCTGCGTCAGGCGATCTGCGTCAGCCGCGTCGTCGGCAACGAAGGTGTGCATCAAAAGCATGATTTCCGGTCGTTCGATCTCGGGATGCGCGGCGCAGGCGGCGTTGAAGCGCTGCATCAGGCTCGTCACCTCGTCATCGCCGGAAGCCAGCGGCGTTACCTGGACCTTGCATCCGTTGGCGACGGCGAAATCGTGCGAGTTCGGGTCGCGGGCCGCCACCCAGATCGGCGGGTAGGGTTTCTGCAGCGGCTTGGGCGAGGAGGTGGTGGCGGGGAATTGCCAGAACTCGCCGGAGAGTTCGAAGTCGCCGTCCCATAGGCCGCGGATCGCCGGTATGATCTCGCGCATGCGCTGGCCGGCGCCCCAGGCGTCAAGACCTGGGAAGATGCGCTGATATTCATAGCTGTAGGCGCCGCGCGCGATGCCGATGTCCAGCCGGCCACCGCTGATGACGTCAGCCATCGCCGCTTCGCCGGCAAGCTTGATCGGGTGCCAGAAGGGCGCAATCACGGTTCCGGTGCCGAGGCGGATACGGCTGGTCTTGGCGGCGAGATAGGCGATGTTGATGAAGGGATTGGGCGAGATGGTGAATTCCATGCCGTGATGCTCGCCGATCCAGGCGGTCTCGAAGCATGCCTGTTCGGCCATCAGGACCAGTTCTTCGAGCTCGGTCACAAGCTCGGAATGCGGCTTGGCCAGATCCGACCGTTCCATATGCACGAAGAGCGAGAATTTCATCCGTGGGCACCTGTATTGACGGTGGAAGCGCTGGGTCTGGCGAGCGGCCGGACCTCGCCTTCGACATCGTTGCCGACATAGACGCCGAATGCATCCACCGAGCATTCCCTGATATAGCGCGTGAGCATCGAGCGGATCGCCGAATCGGCGATCTTCAATCCTTCGATCGCGTCGATCTCGATGAGCCGAATGCCGCGATCGCTGGAAGCGGGCACGTCGA
>NZ_RZRP01001127.1:0-1612 GCF_003997795.1 Mesorhizobium sp. M7A.F.Ca.US.005.03.2.1
CAGGGTCTATTCGCGCTTCAATCATCCCAACAGCGAGATCGTCGAGGACCGGCTGGCGATTTATGAGGGGACGGATGCCTGTATCCTGTTTTCATCGGGCATGTCGGCGATCGCCACGACACTGCTCGCCTATGCCCGTCCAGGCGACGTCATCCTGCATTCGCAGCCACTCTACGGCGGCACGGAGACGCTTTTGACGCGCACGCTCTCCGGTTTCGGCATCGGTGCTGTCGGTTTCGCGGATGGCGTGGATGAGCCGGCGGTGCGCACGGCCGCCGACGCGGCCGTCGTGAAAGGCCGCGTGTCGGTCATCCTGATCGAGACGCCGTCAAACCCGACCAACAGCCTGGTCGACCTCGCGCTGATGCGCAAGATCGCCGACGAGATCGGCGCGAGCCAAGGGTCAACGCCGATCATCGTGTGCGACAACACATTGCTGGGTCCGGTGTTCCAGCGGCCGATCGAACATGGTGCCGACGTGTCGGTTTATTCGCTGACCAAATATGTCGGCGGCCATTCCGACCTGATCGCAGGTGCCGCCATGGGCAGCAAGGCTATCACCAAGCCGATCAAGGCGCTGCGCGGCGCGATCGGCACGCAGCTCGACCCGCATTCCTGCTGGATGCTCGGCCGCTCGCTGGAGACGCTGTCGATCCGCATGGAGCGGGCCAACGACAATGCTCGCCTGATCGCCGAATTCCTGCGCGACCACGCCAAGGTCGACAAGGTGCACTACCTGCCGTTTCTGGGCGAGAATACGCCGGCCGGCCGCGCCTACAGGGCGCAATGCAGCGGCGCCGGATCAACCTTCTCCTTCGACATCAAGGGCGGGGAGAAGGCGGCTTTCGCCTTCCTCAACGGATTGCAGATCTTCAAGCTGGCGGTGAGCCTCGGCGGAACGGAATCGCTGGCCAGTCACCCCGCGGCCATGACCCATTCGGGCATTCCCTTCGAGGTGCGCCAGCGCATCGGCGTGCTGGAGACCACGGTCAGGCTGTCGATCGGCGTCGAGCATCCGGACGATCTGATCGCCGACCTGACGCAGGCGCTGGCGGCGGTCTGACCGCTATCGCTGAAGCCGGACAGGACGGCCCCTAGGATCTCTATACGTCATCACAAAAATGTGTGGTTGGATACATTGTGCCGCCAGGCCGTTCCGTTGGCGCATGCGCGCGCCGGGGAGCCGCGACGCGTGCACAGTCAATCGGAGGTTCTTCATGCGCACCCAATCCTTCTTACCGGCGCTGTCGGCGCTGGCCATTTCGACCGCTTTCCTGTTCGCATCGCCGGCCCTGGCAGCCATGGAAAAGTTCAAGGCGACACTAGACGGCAGCCAGCAGAGCCCGCCCGTCACCACGAAGGGTAAGGGCACGGCCACTTTCACCTTCGACACGACCAAGAAGAAGCTCAACTGGAACGTCAAATATTCCGGCCTCAGCGGACCGGCGACGGCCGCGCATATCCATGGCCCTGCGGCGATGGGTGAAAACGCCGACCCTGTCATCCCGTTCAAAAAACTCAAGAGCCCGATCAAGGGGTCGGAGACGCTCACTGATGCCCAGGCGGCTGACCTTGAGGCCGGCAAGTATTACGTCAACGTCCACACCAAAGC
>NZ_RZRP01001128.1:0-1608 GCF_003997795.1 Mesorhizobium sp. M7A.F.Ca.US.005.03.2.1
ATCCAAAACCGGCGCCGGCCCGGCGATGACAGCCCGTTCAAAGGACGCCAAGCCGGCTTTCGGCAAGGCAGCGCCGAAGAAAGTGGTGCCGGCCGCAGCGAAAGCCGCGCCAAAAGCCCCAAAGCCGAAGAAGCCCGCGAGTTCCAGCGACTCCTTAGGCGGCAGTGCGATGCGCACGGCCAAGGCCACGGCCAACGTCGCTGCCGGCGCAGTCATGGTCGCCGCCCGAGGTGCTGCCTCGCTCGCTGCTTCCGTCATGGGCAAAGGCGGTTCGAAAGCCAAAGCGAAGGCGAAATAGCCGCGCTTCGGAGGCTGGTTTTTCTATCCCTTGGCCGGGATGGCCAGGCCTTTTTGCACCGCCGGCCGCGCCAGGCCGCGCTCCAGCCATGTTCCCAGATGGGCGAAATCGTCAAAGCCGACGAGTTCGCGCGCTTCGTAGAATCCGATCAGGTTGCGCACCCAACCGAGCAGCGAGATGTCGGCGATGGTGTAGTCATTGCCCATGATCCACTTGCGCCCTTTCAGCCGGCCGTCGAGCACGCCGAGCAGTCGCTTTGACTCGTCGCGATAGCGCTCCAGAGGGCGTTTGTCGGCGATTTCGCGGCCGGCGAATTTGTGGAAGAAGCCGACCTGGCCGAATATTGGCCCGACCGAGGCCATCTGGAAGAACACCCACTGGATGGTCTCGTAGCGGCGCGCGCCATCAATGGGCATGAGCAGGCCGGTCTTTTCAGCAAGGTAGAGCAGGATGGCGCCGGATTCGAACAGGCCGATCGGCTTGCCGTCCGGGCCGTTGGGATCGATGATCGCCGGTATCTTGCCGTTGGGATTGAGCGACAGGAATTCCGGTGTCCAGCTTTCGTTCTGGCCGATGTTGACCCAATGCGGCTCGTAAGGAAGGCCGAGTTCCTCCAGGGCGATCGATATCTTCACCCCGTTCGGCGTTGTCGCCGAATAGAGCTGGAGCTGGTCCGGATGCTTGGCCGGCCAACGCGTTGCGATCGGAAAGGCGGACAGGTCTGCCATGGAAACTCCTGGATGAGGATTCGCGCCGAGCGGCGCGGTTTTGGCGGGTCGGCCAAGGATTAGACGCGGCGCACGGCACGATCAATATGGCGGCGAAGGGTTTCATCGAGCACGGACAGTCAACGGAATGGCCGGCCTGGGGCAGATCCGCCCGCCCCCTAGATCAGACAGCCTTGAAGGCCAGCACGGCATTGGTGCCGCCGAACGCGAAGCCGTTGCTGATCGCGGCGCGCACCTTGCGCTCGCGCGGCACATTCGGCGTGACGTCGAGGTCGCAATCGGGATCGGGCTCACGAAAATTGGCCGTCGGCGGCACGATGCCTTCGCGGATCGCCATCACGCAGGCGATCATCTCCAGCGCACCCGATGCGCCGAGGCAGTGGGCGTGCATCGACTTGGTCGACGACACCGAAAGCTTGTAGGCATGGTCGCCGAAGACGCGCTTGATCGCTGCCGTCTCGATCTGGTCGTTGGCCTTGGTGCCGGTGCCATGGGCGTTGAGGTAGTCGACATCCTCGGGATTGAAGCCGGCATCGGCGACCATGCCTACAAGCTTTCGGTGTCGTCGACCAAGTCGATGCA
>NZ_RZRP01001129.1:0-1608 GCF_003997795.1 Mesorhizobium sp. M7A.F.Ca.US.005.03.2.1
AGCCGTAGCTCTGACGACCACCGTGTTTTCGCACTAGACGGTAGAGCCATCGCTCCAGGCCCCCAGTCAGCCCAAAGTACTCACGATCAATCGTTAGGATCAGAGCATCGTCGAGTACGCCGGAATAGAACCAGTCGGCCAGAATGAGCTCGATCCCGAGCGGGCGCCTGCTGGCGTCCATTCGCTCCTTCCACTCGTTGATCCACGAGAAGCGATGCCGGCGCCGTTCGCCCGGCTGTCGGATCGACGTGGCAACCGTGGTTGACTGCAGCCGGTCAAGCGCGGCCTTCAGCCTGTGATAGCTGTGGGCGGAATCGCCCCGGCCGATGAAGGCAAGAATCTCGTAGGGCGTGGCCGCCATGAGACGCGACGTGCGAAGGCCGTTGTCTCGTGCGTCGACGATCTGGCTCGCCGCCCAGATCAGAATGTCAGCGTCCCAGATGGTCGCCATGCCGTGCTCGGCCGTTGCCTCGACGCGGATCGACACCTCGCCCATGCGAAAGTCGATCGGCGTTACGCGGCGGGATTTGGCGAGCGAGAAGAACGGCCACGACATGAGATCCTGCGCGTCGCGCGGCGTGACGACACTGGCGCGAGCGTGAAACAGGTCAAGCTGGCCTTCGGAGCGGTACTGCACTGACGCCACCCCAGCGGTCAGGAGGCGCGATCGCGTCTGCCGGCATAGGCAGGTGCGCGGGCGGCGTGCGGCTTGGCCGGCGGAACAAAGGTCGCGTCCGTATCACTGGTGGAGGTGCGCGCGCCGAGTTCGATCCAGGCGTGCAGGTCATCGATGTCGTAGAGCACGCGCCCACCGACTTTCCTGTACTTTGGGCCGGTGCCGTAGGTTCGGTGCTTTTCCAGCGTGCGAGCGCAAAGGCCGACGATTGGTGCCGCCTCCTTCGTTCGCAGGTATTTTTGGGGCGCGTCCGCGGGACCCTTCGACATCGCTCGATCTCCATTCGGTTTTGCTGTCATCCTGGCCTGCCGGGACGCGCGAAACGGACGATGGTCGAATTGAGAAAAGGCGAGGGAGGGCAAACATCGGGGATGTGTTTTTGCTACCCCTGCGAGGATGGACTTCACCGATCGGATTTTCGGCTGCGGCTGTGTGGATAGAAAAGTAGGTCGCGGTAGCCGCCGGCGACCATTCGATCCGCTCTTCGCAGGACGGCCCGTACCTTGTGCCTGAGGTGATGGTCGCGCCAATCTCGTGGCACGATTGGATCTCGTGACAGCAGCACCTCCGCGATCATGCGATAGGAGGCCGCTGCGCGGCGGGCGTCGTGAGCGCGCAGATTGAGGATATGCCTGGTCTTCGTCTGCTGGGGCAGCGCGCCGTAGACTGGGCTGCCGGGCGATCGACCGTTCAGCGCCCGCCAGAACTGGCGTGCGGCGTCCACTCTTGTTTCGAAGGCTTCGTCGAGCGGGAGAATGATGGCATTGATGCCAAGTGAACCGTCGCAACTCTCGGCAATCAGGCGATGCGTTGCGGTCGATGCCGACCAAAGAGCCTCAAGGTCTTCGCCCTGCTCCCAAACGCCAGCGTTGCGGAGCTCGCTAGGAAGCACGCTCCGAGGGGATGAGCCAGTCGAGGCAGGCATCCGCGTG
>NZ_RZRP01000112.1:0-11310 GCF_003997795.1 Mesorhizobium sp. M7A.F.Ca.US.005.03.2.1
GGCTTCGAGCGCGCCGGCACTGTTATCGGCGAGCACCGCCTCGACGCTGCGGCGCGACCGATCGCCATCCACAACGGCGTCCATGATTCGAATGCGGCGCTCTATGCCTATCGCCGGCAGGAGCTTGGCCCGGTCACCGTCGTTTCGACCGGCACCTGGGTCGTCGTGCTCAATCCGGATTGCCCGCTCGACGCACTCGACCGGGATCGCGACATGCTGGTCAATGTCGATGTCGGCGGCGGCCCGGTGCCGACCATTCGCTTCATGGGCGGGCGCGAATTCGCAACCATCAGCGGCGGCTGGCAAGGCGAGATCGCCCGTCCGGTGGTGCAGCAGGTGATCGATGCCGGCATCATGGCGCTGCCGAGCTTCGCGCCAGGCGGGCCGATGCCCAGTCAGTCCGGCCGGCTGGTGGGGCGCACGCCCGATGCCGAGGAACGCGCGGCGGCGGCGCTGCTCTACGTCGCGCTGATGGTCGATCTGTCGCTCGACCTCATCCATTCGAACAACACGGTGATCGTCGATGGCGGGCTGAACACAGGCGGTGTGTTGGCCGGACTGCTGGCGCAGTTGCGTCCCGGCCAGGCTTTCCTGCAGGGCGCCACGCTGGAGGGCAGCGCCACGGGTGCAGCGGCGCTCGCCTTCGAGAGCGTCGGGCGCGAATTCGCCGCCGAAGTTCCAGAGCCGGTGCACGCGTCGCGTTTCACCGGGTTGGCAGGCTATCGCAGCAACTGGCGTGACGCCACGATGGACCAGGGCGTCGCCGGTGCGGCAGTGGGAGGTGCGCGATGAGTGCGATTGCCCAGGCCGAGACGGCGCGCCAGCCGGTGCTGGAGATGCGGCACATCTCCAAGACGTTCGGCGCGATCCGTGCCTTGCACGATGTCTCGCTCAGCGTCCATGCCGGGGAGCTGCACGCCTTGATGGGCGAGAACGGCGCCGGCAAGTCGACATTGATGAAAGTGCTTTCAGGCGCCTATCGGCCGGATGCCGGCGGCGAGATCCTGATCGACGGCATGCCGACTGCGACCGGCGATCCGATCAAGGCGCGCGCCAGCGGCGTCGCGGTGATCTATCAGGAGCTGTCGCTGGCGCCCAATCTGACGGTGGCGCAGAACATCTTCCTCGGCAACGAGCCGCGACGCTTCGGCATCGTCGATCGCGACCAGTGCACCCGGCGCGCCAGCGAGATCATCAAGCGGCTCGGCGTTTCCTTTTCGGCCCGCGACATGGTCTCCAGCCTGTCGCTCGGCGAGCGCCAGCTGGTCGAGATCGCCCGCGCGCTATCGACCAATGCGCGTATCATCGTCATGGACGAGCCGACCACGTCGCTGACCTCGCGCGAGACCGACCGGCTGTTCGAGGTCATCGCGACGCTGAAATCGCAAGGCATCGCCATCATCTACATCAGCCACCGCATGGAAGAGGTGTACCAGCTTGCCGACCGCGTCAGCGTGCTGCGCGACAGCGGTTATGTCGGCACGCTCGAGCGTGCCGACCTCAGTGCCTCGCGCCTCGTCTCGATGATGGTCGGCCGCGATTTGTCGGCTTTCTACAAGAAGGATCATCGGCCGCCGGACGAAAAGCGCGCGGTGGCGCTCTCGGTGCGCGCCATGTCCGACGGCCGTCTCCTGAAAAACTGTTCGTTCGACCTGCACAAGGGCGAGGTGCTGGCGCTGGCGGGTCTGGTCGGTTCCGGCCGCACAGAGCTTGCGCGGCTGATCTTCGGCGCCGACAGGCACATTTCAGGCACGCTGGAACTCGACGGCAAACCTGTAACCATCGGCTCGCCGCGCGAGGCGCTCGATGCCGGCATCGCCTATCTGACCGAGGACCGCAAGGAACTCGGCCTGTTCCTCGACATGTCGACCTCCGACAATATCAGCATGGGCGTGCTGGCGCGGGATTCGCGCGCCGGCGGCTTGCGCGACTTCGCGGCCGCCGAAAGGCGTGCTTCCAAGGCCGTTGCCGATCTCTCCATCCGCACCAGTTCGGTGCAGGCCAATGCCGGCTCGCTGTCGGGCGGCAACCAGCAGAAGGTGCTGCTCGCCCGCCTGCTCGAGACCGAGCCGAAGGTCGTCATCCTCGACGAGCCGACCCGCGGCGTCGATGTCGGAGCGAAATCGGAAATCTACCGGCTGATCGACAATCTCGCCAAGCAGGGCATCGCCATCCTGATGATCTCCAGCGAACTGCCCGAGGTGATCGGTGTCGCCGATCGCGTGCTGGTGATGCGCGACGGCACGATATCGGGCGAGGTGACGGCATCGCAAGGCGAACCGCTAAGCCAGGAGGAAATCATGGAACTTGCAACGGGAGCGGCTCAGCAATGACCGACAAGGCGACCGAGATCAGCGCAGGCGGCAAAGCCACCGGCACGAGCCGACGGTTGCGCACGGCTTTCGCTGCCCTTGGCATGCTGCCGGTGCTGATCCTGCTGGCGGCCGGCTTCCAGTTCCTGAACCCGCGCTTCCTGACCGAGACCAACCTGTTGATCGTCACCCAGCAGTCGTCGATCAACATCGTGCTGGCGGCCGGCATGACCTTCGTCATCCTCACCGGCGGCATCGACCTGTCCGTCGGCGCCATCCTCGCCGCATCGGCGATGGTGGCGGTGATCGTATCGCTGGTGCCGGACTGGGGTTTGCTCGGCGTGCCGGCGGCCATTCTGGTCGGCCTCGGCTTCGGCCTCGTCAACGGGCTGCTCATCGCCTACATCAAGCTGCCGCCCTTCATCGTCACGCTGGGTTCGCTGACCGCGGTGCGCGGTGTCGCCCGCCTGCTCGGCCAGGACACGACGGTGTTCAATTCGGACCTGCCGTTCGATTTCATCGGCAACGGTTCGCTGTTCGGCATCCCGTGGCTGGTCATCATCGCACTGTCGGTGGTGGTGCTGTCCTGGCTGGTGCTCAAGCGCACCGTGCTCGGCACCTGGATCTACGCCGTCGGCGGCAA
This sequence comes from Mesorhizobium sp. M7A.F.Ca.US.005.03.2.1, assembly GCF_003997795.1. Taxonomy (NCBI): domain Bacteria; kingdom Pseudomonadati; phylum Pseudomonadota; class Alphaproteobacteria; order Hyphomicrobiales; family Phyllobacteriaceae; genus Mesorhizobium; species Mesorhizobium sp. M7A.F.Ca.US.005.03.2.1. Next base: position 2,956 of record NZ_RZRP01000112.1, read on the forward strand.
TGCCGAAGCGGCGCGGCTGACCGGTATCAAGGTGCCGCTGGTGCTGCTCTTCGTCTATGGCGTTTCCGGCCTGCTGGCCGGCCTCGGCGGCGCCATGTCGGCGGCCCGGCTCTACGCCGCCAACGGCTTGCAGCTGGGCCAGTCCTACGAACTCGACGCCATTGCCGCGGTCATTCTCGGCGGCACCAGCTTCGTCGGCGGCGTCGGCTCGATCTGGGGAACGCTGATCGGCGGCCTGATCATCGCGGTGCTCTCCAACGGGCTCATCTTGGCCGGTGTCTCGGACATCTGGCAGTACATCATCAAGGGATTGGTCATCATCGTGGCGGTCGCCCTCGACCGCTACAGGCTCCAGGCAGGAGCAAGAACGTGATTGACCTTAGTCGCCGGCGTCAACGACCGGTTTGTGTAACGCACCGTGAGAGGCGCGGGGCAATCGGAGGAAAGCAATGAAGACCATCGCCAAACTGCTCTGCGGCGTCGCACTCGCGTCGCTCGCCATCGCGCCTGCTTCGGCCAAGGACCTCAACAAGGTCGGTATCTCGGTCGGCCTGCTCGGCAATCCCTTCTTCGTCGCCACCATCAAGGGCATCGAGGACGCGGCCAAGAAGATCAACCCGAAGGTCGAGGTGACCTCGGTATCGGCCGACTATGACCTCAACAAGCAGGTCTCGCAGGTCGATTCGTTCATCGCCGCCGGTGTCGACGTGATCATGCTCAATGCCGTCGACGCCAAGGCGATCGCGCCGGCGGTGAAGAAGGCACAGGCCGCAGGTATCGTCGTTGCCGCCTTCGACGTTTCGGCGCCGGGCGCCGACGTCACCGTGATGACCAACAACGTCAAGGCCGGCGAAGAGGCCTGCCAGTACCTGGTCGACCATACCGGCGGCAAGGGCGACTACGTCATCCTCAACGGACCGGCATCGTCGTCGATCCTGGAGCGGGTGAAGGGCTGCAAGAACGTGCTTTCGCAGCATCCCGACATCAAGATCCTCTCCGACGACCAGAATGCCGAAGGCTCGCGCGACGGCGGCCTGAAGGTGTTCCAGTCGCTGCTCACCCGCTTCGACAAGATCGATGCGGTGTTTGCCATCAATGACCCGACGGCGATCGGCGCCCAGCTCGCTGCCAAGCAGCTCAACCGTTCGGAGTTCATCTTCACCGCCGTCGACGGCGCGCCCGATATCGAGAAGGAACTCTCTTCCGGCACCTCGATGATCAAGGCCTCGGCCTCGCAGGATCCCTATGTGATGGCCGGCCAGTCACTGACGATGGCGGCCGAACTGCTGGCCGGCAAGAAGCCGGTGGAGCCGACCGTTCTGCTCGACCCGAAGCTGATCACGGCCGAGAACCTGAAGGACTACAAGGGCTGGACCGCAGCCCGCTAAATTCTTCCCAAGACCGGTGCGGCCGGGATGACCCGGCCGCACCTTGTCAGCACCGGAGACGATGATGTCGCGTATTGGAATCCATTCTTTCGTCTGGTCGGCGAGCTCGGCTCAGGCCGATCTGGAGCGCACGCTGGCCAACACCAGGGAGGCCGGCTTCGACCTCATCGAATTCTCCTATCTCGACCCCGCCAATGTCGACATCGGCGGGCTTGCGGGGCGCATCGCCGATCTTGGCCTCGGCGTGGCGATCAGCATCGGATTGCCTGGTGATGGCGATATTTCGAGCGCCGACAAGGCAATTGCCGCGCGCGGCGTCGAAATCCTCAACGACACCATCGCGCTGACGCGTGACCTCGGCGGTCGGAAGGTCGCCGGCATTCTCTCGACCAGCCACGGATTGCAGGTCGAGGCGCCGACGCGCGATCAATGGCAGCGCAGTGCCGGCACGCTGGCCAAGGTTGCCGAAACAGCCAAGGCGGCCGGCGTCACGCTCAACCTCGAGATCGTCAACCGCTTCGAAAGCAATCTGCTCAACACCGCCGCGCAAGGACTGGCCTTCATCGAGGACACTGGCTCGGACAACATCTTCCTGCATCTCGACACGTTCCACATGAACATCGAGGAGGCCGATGTCGGGCTGGCCATCCGTCAAGCCGCGGACAAGATCGGCTATGTCCATATCGGCGAAAGCCATCGCGGCTTCCTCGGCACCGGCAATATCGATTTCGCCGCGATCTTCGATGCGCTGACGGCGATCGGCTACAGCGACGATCTCAGCTTCGAATCCTTCTCTTCGGAAATCGTCGATGAGCACCTGTCGAAGAAGACCGCCATCTGGCGCAATCTGTGGACGGACAACATGGCGCTGGCCAAGCACGCGCACGCCTTCATCGGGCTCGGGCTGGAGACGGCAAGGCGCAAGGCGGAACTCGTTTCGGCGCGCCACAAACCCTGACCCGCCCTTCGAGAGCCGAAGGGCGCGGCGTGCGCCGCATGGCAGGGCTCTGACTTCAAATCAACAAACGGCCTCGTGGCAGCCAGTGCTGGCAGCTTTTGCGCCGCCAGCTTTTTCGCGATAGGAATTTTTTCTTGACTCGGTGACCTCAGCTATGGTACATTTTTGCCTATGGTGCTGATTTGCGCCAGTGACCCGCCGCACAGGCGGGTTTTTGTTTGATGCACCGTCAGCCAAGGTGCCGGCCGTATGGCGCCGGCATTGCTCGCGGCAGGTGCATCGGTTATCTGACCGGCCAGGCAAACAGCGCCACGCAATCCCCAAACGGAGTTCAGCACATGACACGCGAGACAATCCTCAAATTCGGCACCGTCGAACACGCGGACGCAGGCGATCTGGCTGGCTGGATCGTCGTCGAGGGCAGGCCGACCATGCAAACCGCCGTCCAGCACACGACCGAGGACGGCAAGGTGTTGTCGGGCACCTGGCGGGCGACGCCCGGCACCTATCACGCCACCTATACCGACTATGAGTTCGTGCACATGATCGCCGGCCGCATCATCATCACGCCGGACGGCGGCACGCCGGTCGAGGTCGGCCCCGGCGATGCCTTCGTCGTGGAAGCGGATTTCAAGGGAACCTGGAAGATCATCGAGCCGGTGACGAAGCATTTTGTCGTGCGGGTCGGCTGAAGCGGGGTGATCCGTCTGGCCCGCCATCGCGGCGAGTGCTCAAGCGAAGCTTTTTCGTGCCTCCGGAGGCCTTTTGGAGGCCATCCCACCCGACATCGCGTGGGTGTCGCCGATGGCTCGGAGGAGGTGCGCTGACCTGGGCGCGGTAAGCGTATTCGCTGATCTCTGCATTCGCCGGGGCCTCGGCCAGGCCACTCCTCGGACTCCGGTCATTGGGTCATGAAGGCGTCTGCGGCGTCATCCAGACGGTCGGCCTCGACATGAATGATACGGCACTCGCCAGCCAAGCGCCCTCTCATCGGTGCTTGCCGGCCAGGTATCCTTGATAGACCGGATTGATCCCCTAGTTCTTTCGGGGGCGCGGCAATCGCGAGGTTGCCTCGGGGGCAGCGGCGGTTCGCGCCGTTCTGACTGCACGCCGCGGAAAGACGGTTGGACCGACGCATCCATGGAGGTCGTCGTGCGTCAATCGCGTGGATTCACCTGTGCGTATTTCGTCTTAGCTTGCTCGATCGCGGTAGTTTGCGCAGGAGCTGCAACCGGTGGTCAGCAAGGCGGAGGGCATGGCAACGGCGGCCATGGTTCTGGTGACCATGGGGGCGGTGGAGGTCATGACGCCGGCGGCAACGAGGGCGGCTCGCACAAAGGGACTGGCGACGATCCCGGCGGCTCCAGTTCGTCGGCGGACGACAGCGAGACCAGCACCAGCGGCACTACGACAGCCCCGGGGACGGTAGGTTCGGCCACCGCTACTGCTGTTGCGTCCGCAAGGGGCGGACAGTCGCTCGACTTCCCGGCCGCTCTCCAGCCTCCCAGCGACAGCAAGACTCAATCAACAGTCAGCCGAACCGAGGCGCTGCCGGGCGTCCCGGATAATGTCGTTCGGGCCTGCCATGATGCCATCGAGTCGGCCGCCGCTCCGTTGGGGGCGACCAGCGTGCGCGTCACCAGCGCGGGCTTCGTACATCAGTTGAGTCGGGCGACGATCTCGGCCCCCATCGAGGTCAGCATCGACTATGCGCGGCAAGGCAGCGTGGAAACGCGGCAGGCGGCGATCCAATGCGAATTGGACGCGACAGGCAGCGTGATCGGTCTGACATAGCGCATCGCGCAGAACACTCTCGCTGATGAAGCAGGGTGAATTCGAGAGGCCATTCATCTTTGGCCGAAATGGCAGCAGGCCTCGGGTGTGTTACGAAGGGGTGCGGGGCATCAAAAATGGCCTTCCACGGAAGCGACCGCGCAATCGGAAATCACTGCGGTGTCACGTGTCTTGGCAAGAGCGAATAAGGAAGTGTGATCGAACGCACCCGGGTCATCCGCGAAGGGTTGCGAACCTTGCCAATCTTCTTGCTGACGGCCTTCACCTGGCTGGCTGCCGCGCGGCCAGAACGCGGCTTCAGGGGCGGTTCGATCTGCGCGCTGCGGCGCTCGGTCCTGAGCCTGTCGTTGTCCCCGCGCGCCGCAGCCAAGTCGCGGGCAAGAGAAACACTGGCCTGGCGTTGCTCGTCCAGAGCCTCCTGAAGTTTAGCGACACGCACCAAAAGAGCTTGGGCGGCGGCTTCGCGCTCGATGCGTGCTCTGTCGAGATCCTCACGATTCATGACGGCTGTAGTACGTTCCCGTGCCAGGGCCTGTGCCGTCTCGGTTGCGGCCTGCTCGGCACGCTCTTTCGCTGAGACTGCCTTGGCTCGCTCCAGTTCAGCCGCCTGGCGCTCGATGCGAGCTTTTTTCAGCTCCTCAACGGCTGCTGCTGCTGCAGCGCGTTCTCGTGCGAGCGTTCGCTCCGTGTCAGCTGCGGTCTGCTCCACTTGTTGTCTCGCTGTGACCGCGTCGGTCCGTTCGCGCTCAGCCGCAGCCGTACGCTTCATGAGTGCGGCATTGGCCAGTTTCGCTTCGGCGAGATCGCCACGAAGCAGCTCCGTCTTCCGGTGCTCGTCGTCGAGTATGCCGCTCGCCTGCGCCAGTGAAGCCTTGGCCGTGGCGCGATCCTTGGCGGCCTCGGTCTCAAGCTGTTCAATTTGGACGCGCGCTTGCGAGAAATCGCGCGCCTGCCTTTGGGCTTGCTCCTGCTCGAGATGAGCAGCGGGCATCTCCTTAAGGACATAGCTGGCGCCCTCGCTCAGCATCGTGCCGGCCTCTCCCGCAATGCGCCGCAACGCCTCAAGGGTGCGGGCTGCCGCGAGTTCATTGCGCAACCGCTCCTCGCGCGCGTCATCGGCAGCTGCCATGCTTGCCCTCAGCGTGTGGATCTGCTTGCTCGCCTCGAGGAGCGCTCCCTGCAGAGCGGCGCTCCTGGCACGCTCGCCTTCCGCCGCCCGGTGCTCCTGGTCGGCCAATTGTCTCGCAGCGGCAGCCTGAGCACGATCCGTCCCGGTTTGCGCCTGGTTAGCCGTGAGATCCGGGCCAAGCAATTCGGCACTCGCCTGAAATCCCAACGGGCGCGAAAGGTCTCGATGGGCCTGGTCTTGGGTTTGCGAGATGGCGGAAGCGCTTTCGACCCAGATTTGTCTCGTCATCGCATAGCCAATCGGCGCAGCCAGACAAATGGCGGCGAGACCCAAGCGCGATACAAGAACGATCGGCCTGCGAACGACAGGGTTTGAGGCAGGCGCCATGGCCGGGTCGGGATCTCTCATCTGAGCTGTGAAATTCAAACCGCGATCCGCAGCATAGGCCAACGGAGCAATTTTTGGCGGTGAAGCCTTATGGCGCAATTGGTCCCGTGCCGACCCGCAAATCCGCTTCCCACGTTCCGCGATCGCGCTGATGGATGCTGCAAGCCGGCCAGACTGCACTCTGTTCGGTGCAGGAGCACCGGTCTCGACCACTGACGAGCTCCCGCTGGGTTCGGATGTCGCGGCGAAATGTTCGATTCGCACTCCGAACCGAGAGTAGTTGGAATTTTGAGCCCGAACATTCAGGCCGACCGCATGCAAGGGGTTGGCAGCCTTGGAAGAAGCAGGCCCGGCGACAAGTCCGGCCGGGCTTTCCCATTCCCAAGAAGCCTCGTCGGCGATACCGGATCTGCCTTCGTCAAACGCTGCAAGGCGGCGCCGTCGCACCGCGGCAAGGATACGCCGGAGCACAAGATAGACGCCCACCGATGCAAGCGTCACCACTGCGCTCAGAATGGCCAGATTTACGTCGTTTGCATACATTTCGGCAAGATAATTTGGCATTGCCGTGCCCGTGCGTTCTGGTGGTATTGCCAAGTTCATAAAGCGATGTCTGGTCATTCGCCTTGGTATTCGCCAAGGCCTTACCGCTCTCGGAGCGTCGCTTTCTTCGGGATCCTTCTGGTCCTTGCGAATTGTTGCGGATGGCGGGGCGCCGGTCGCGTACCGATAGATCGCCCCAGTTGATATTCCGTAGCGGGCAATGGCCGACCAAGGACGCATGCAGGGCTCTGAAACGCCGGTTTGCGCCTCTGCATAGCAACCTCGCGAGAGTTCGCCGGTGCGGACAATTCGCCATTTCCGGGCTTAGGACTGTCCATCATGAACTTTAAGCTAGGTCACAGCGCACCACGGTCAACCATCAGCTCCTAATGATCCTGCAGGCAGCCTTCGGCCAGACGAAAGGGCCATTGTAGTGCCCGCTCTTCGTAGCGAAGCTGATCGTTCCTTGTTCGGTGATGCATTCCCGCCGAGATTAGAATTCGTCGTACTGTTTCGCGAAAAGTACGACGTCAATTTGCTAAGCTGATGCAAAGCATGGTGATCCCGACAGGAATCGAACCTGTGACCTACAGATTAGGAATCTGCCGCTCTATCCTACTGAGCTACGGGACCACGCGGCCAGACACATAGCCGCTTCGGATCGTTTCGCCAAGAGGCCGGCCGAAGGCAATTCGGCCGGCTTTGCGCTGCCGCTGTCAGGCGGCCAGCGCGGTTTCAGCCAGTTTCACCCAGTAGCTCATGCCGTGCGGGATGACCTCGTCGTTGAAATCGTAGGCCGGGTTGTGGAGGCCGGCGGTATCACCATTGCCGATGAAGATGAAGGCGCCGGGGCGGGCTTCGAGCATGTAGGAGAAATCCTCGCCGCCCATCACCGGCTGGATGCCGCGGTGGACATGGGCGTCGCCGGCGACACTCATCGCGACGTCACCGGCAAACACCGTCTCTTCCGCGTGGTTGAAGGTCACGGGGTAATTCGCCTGGTAGTCGACCTCGATCCTGGCCCCGAACGCGGTCGCCAGCCCGTCGCAAATGCTGCGGATGCGCTCTTCGGACTTCTTGGCGATTTCTTTTCGCAAGGTGCGCACGGTGCCGGCGATTTCGGCGGTTTCGGGGATGATGTTGTAGGCATCGCCGGCGTGGAACTTGGTCACCGACACCACCACGGCCTCGACCGGATCGGTGCTGCGCGAGGCGATCGTCTGCAAGGCGCCGACCAGTTGGCTGGTGATGACGATCGGGTCGATCGTGCCGTGCGGCATCGCCGCGTGGCCACCCTTGCCGCGCACGGTGATGGTGAATTCGGCGGTCGCCGCCATGATCGGGCCCGGGCGAATGGCGAACTGCCCGACAGGCAGGCCCGGCATGTTGTGCATGCCGAACACCCTGGAGATGTCGAAACGCTCCATCATGCCGTCCTTGACCATCTCGTTGCCGCCGCCGCCGCCCTCTTCGGCCGGCTGGAAGATCACCGCCACCGAACCGGTGAAGTTGCGCGTCTCGGCGAGGTATTTGGCCGCACCCAGCAGCATCGCCGTGTGGCCGTCATGGCCGCAGGCATGCATCTTGCCGGGGATGGTCGAGGCGTAGGGCTTTCCTGATATCTCGTTGAGCGGCAGCGCGTCCATGTCGGCGCGCAGGCCGATGGTGGGGCCTTCGCCCTGGCGGCCGCGGATGATGCCGACCACGCCGGTCTTGCCGAGCCCGGTGACCACATCGTCGCAGCCGAAGGCCTTCAGCTTTTCGGTGACGAAGGCGGCGGTCTTGAAGACGTCGAAGTTCAGTTCTGGCGTCTGGTGCAGATGCTGGCGCCAGCCGGCAACTTCGTCCTGCATTTCGGCGGCACGGTTCAGGATTGGCATGATGGTTCCATCTCGCTGTTGGGACGGCGGGTGTTGGCCGCTGCCTTGCAATTGTGATCGCCAGGCACTTTGCCATCTTGGCGTCACATAGAGTAAATAGCACCGCAACAATGGGGTCCGGTTTTTGAGGGTCGGACCATATGCTGGCGATCGCGTAATGAAATCTTACGGAGCCAGGGGCGACTACGGCAAGAGGCGATTTCGGATTTGATCATGCGGTACAGGCATTTCCTCAAACTATTCTCGGCTGGCACAATCGCGCTGTCGGTTGTGGCC
>NZ_RZRP01001130.1:0-1607 GCF_003997795.1 Mesorhizobium sp. M7A.F.Ca.US.005.03.2.1
GCCGAAACCTCGACCAAGGATACCTCGGCCGGACAGGCGCGTGTCGCCAGCGTCCTCAACGAACTCGACAAGCCGCTGCTCGAGGAGGTGATGCAGGATCTGGAAGCCGCCGGCACGCCTGATCTCGACGGCGTGCGAGCCCGGCTGTTTGCTTTCGACGATCTGCCGCTGCTCACCCAGAAAGCGCGGGTGCTGCTGTTCGACGGGCTATCGACGGAGCTGGTCACGCTGGCCTTGCGTGGCACGTCGGCCGCCCTTGCAGAATCGGTGCTGTCGGCCATCGGCGCCCGCTCGCGGCGCATGATCGAAGCCGAGCTCGGGCAGGGCTCGGACGGGATCCCCCTCGCCGATATCATGGCGGCCCGCAAGACGATCGTTACGACGACGATCCGGCTGTCGCGCGAAGGCGCCTTCGAACTCCCCTCGACCCAAGACGCCGCCTAGGACCGCGCCATGGCTGACGCGGTCGACAAGGATTCGAAAACCGAAGAGGCGACGGAAAAGAAGATCCGCGACACCATCGAACAGGGCAAGCTGCCCCATTCGCGGGAGACAGCGCTCTTTGCCTCGTTCGTTGCCATACTGGTGTTCACCGTCTTCTACGCCAAGGATGCGATCATCGATCTCGGCATGTTCCTGTCGATGTTCCTGGAGAAGCCGGAAGCCTGGCCAATGGACACCGAGACCGACGTCATCGCGCTTTACAAGATCGTCCTGCTCGAGGTCGGCCGCGCCGTCCTGAGCTTGATGGTGCTGCTGACCGTCGCCGGCGTCGGCGCCTCGGTGTTCCAGAACATGCCGCAATTCGTAGGCGAGCGGGTCCGGCCGCAACTCTCGCGCATTTCGATCGCCAAGGGTTGGAACAGGCTGTTCGGCATCCAGGGTTGGGTCGAGTTCCTGAAGTCACTCGGCAAGGTCGGGTTTGCCATCGTCGTGCTGAGTTTCACCCTGTCGGAAGACCACCGCAAGCTGCTCGCCGGGATGATCACCAATCCGGTCGCCTTCGGTCTCGTCATCCGCGGCATCGCCGTCGACATCCTGGTGGCCATCGTCTTCGTCATGGGGCTGATCGCGGCAGTCGACATCGTCTGGTCGCGCTTCCACTGGAAGCAGGATCTGCGCATGAGCAAGCAGGAGGTCAAGGACGAGTTCAAACAGTCCGAGGGCGACCCGATCGTCAAGTCGCGGCTGCGCTCCCTGGCGCGCGACCGGGCGCGCAAACGGATGATGACGGCGGTGCCGCGCGCGACGCTGATCATCGCCAACCCGACGCACTTCTCGATCGCGCTGAAATATGTGCGCGACGAGGACTCGGCGCCCATGGTGCTGGCCAAGGGCCAGGATCTGGTGGCGCTCAAGATCCGCGAGATCGCGCGGGAACACAACATCCCGGTCTTCGAGGACGTGGCGCTCGCCCGCTCCATGTACAAGCAAGTTTCGGTCGATAATGTGATCCCGTCACAATTCTACCAGGCCGTCGCCGAACTGGTGCGGATCGTCTACTCGAAAAAGGCTGAGCGCAGACAGATTTCATGAACCGGCAACCGCACGCAAAATCCCGCGAGATCATCGTCGCCAGCGCCATCGAGCAGGTGGTGGGCGAACTG
>NZ_RZRP01001131.1:0-1603 GCF_003997795.1 Mesorhizobium sp. M7A.F.Ca.US.005.03.2.1
ATCGAAGCGCACATCCAGTGTCTCCAGGCCGCGGTGCACCAGCCAGGCTTCGAACGGACCGGGAATGCTGCCGGAAACTTCGCGCCAGCCGGTCACGGCGGCGATGATATCGGCATTGCGACTGGCGACATGGCCGAACAGCACGTCGGCATGGCCATTGGGTGCCTTGGTGTCGGCGGCAACGACGATATCGGCGCCGTGGTCGAGCGGTCGTTGGCCGAAAGGGGTCATGGTCGTGTTGTCGACCACAAGGATCGCGCCGGCTTTGTGGACAGCATCGGCAACGGCGGCGATATCGCAGATATCCAGCCCCGGATTGGCAGGGGTTTCGACAAATGCCAGCCGATAGCCATCGAAGCCGCCATCGAGGAAGGTCGAAGTCGGCCTGACATCATAGGTGATGCCGAGCGGCTTGAGGAAGCGCTCGGCCAGCGCTCGTGTCGTGTGATAGCCGTCCGATGGCAGCAGGATACGGTCGCCGGCCTTGAGCACGGCAAAAAACGCCGCCGAGATTGCCGCCATTCCGGAAGGGAACGCGACGCAGGGCGCGTCCTCCAGATGGGCCAGCATATGCTCGACCGCGTCCCAGGTCGGGTTGCTGAATCGCCCGTACTGGTTGAAGCCGGTGGCGTCGCCGGGCGCATGAAAGATGGCGGCCATGGTCAGCGGCAGGGGAATGGAATCGCCCATGGCAAGCGCGCTGCGTCGCAGGTGAGGAAGCGCTGCAGCGCGTGACTTTGCTGTTTCAGACATCAAATTTCAGACCCTGTTGGTGACCGGCTGGATGTGGCGAGACGCTATGCCCGGCAGCGGCTCGCGGCAAGGCGCGTCCAGTTGGGCCAGGCGGCTCTAAACGCTTCGTTAGGCTTAATAGACCATAAAGACGAGACGTGTCGTCACGGCTGCTCTCATTGGTCGCGGCGCGCGCGTTTGTGAAGCCTATTCCCGTTGACGCCCATAGTGCCCCATGATATCCCATCCAGACATCAAAGCCTTCGTTCCGTGTCAGGGTAAAGCGTACGCCAATCGGGCAGCCGCGACGGCTGCGCGTTTGCCGGTTTTTGCCTGTGCGGACGAGGCTGATACGGGGCAGGGAACGCGCTGCGGCGGCGCGTGCGACAAGATGCAGAGGGGTGCGGCGGCGCAAGCGGCTGTAGCGTTTAATGGACCGGTTTCTGTCAAACACGGTGAGCAGGATCGATGCGAAGGGGCGGGTGTCCGTTCCCGCGCATTTCCGTGCCGTCGTGCAGAAGCGCGGCTATTCGGAACTCTATGCGCTGCGCTGCCTGGACCTGCCGGCGATGGATGTCGGCGGGCTCGACCTGCTCGACCGCTACGAGCAGCGCATAGCGCTCGAGGATCCCTTCCTGCAGACGGCGGACGATATGTCGTTCTTCTGCCATGGCGACGGAACCTTCTTGAAACTCGACCAGGACGGCCGCATCACGATGAGCGATTTCCTTCGCGAACACACCGGCATCTCGGCGGAAGTGGCCTTTGTCGGGCGCGGCAATTTCTTTCAGATCTGGGAGCCGGGACGGCTTGCCGCCTATGGGGCGCAGGCGCGGGCACGGCTTTTGCAGCTTCGGCAGGGGACGAAGCC
>NZ_RZRP01001132.1:0-1603 GCF_003997795.1 Mesorhizobium sp. M7A.F.Ca.US.005.03.2.1
GCATCATAGATGCCGGCCGGTCGCAACGGCTCGCCCGGCTGAACGAGTTCATCGCCCGTGGAGATCACGGCCACGCGTGGCCTGCGAGCCACTGTCAGCTGTGCGATTCCGCAGGCAGCGAGCATGCCGATCTCGCGCGAGCCGATTTCGGTTCCGGCACGCAGCAAGACTTCTCCTCGCGCCATGTCCGATCCCGCGTTGGAGATAAACTGGCCGGGCGAGATGCTGCGGGCCACCTCAATGGCACTCAACCCGGCGGGATGGGTGTGCTCCACCATGACGATCGCGTCCGCGCCGCGGGGCAGCGGTCCGCCGGTTGCGATGGACGTGGCGGTGCCGGTCAGAACGGGCAACTGCGGAACCGTGCCGCAGGCAATCGCTTCCGCATTGAGCGCAAGCCGAACGGGACGCGGTTCAGAGGCGACGGCGAGGTCGGCTGCACGCACCGCGAAGCCGTCGACATTTGAGCGGTCGAACGGCGGCACGTCGACCGGCGCTGCGACGTCCTCGGCAAGAACCAGCCCCAGCGCGTTGGCCAGCGTCCGCTTCTCGGTCGGTAGTGGGCGGGGAAACAGCTCGGCCTCGAAGCGCGCCAGTGCAGCTTCGCGCGATAGTATGGTCAGGAACTGCTCCTGGCCGCTGTTCTGCTGGGCCGATGTTGGAGAATGCGTCATGGCGGAACACCGATCAAAAGTTGCGGAGCGGAACGGCGGCGACAGGCGTGCCGGCGGCATACCCCTCGCTATCGTCAGGAACTGCAAGCCAGGCGTCGGCAAGACGCATGGCGTCCAGCGAAAAGTCGCCGACAGCGAGCGGTGTCCACACATCCCGCTCCTTTGCGAGCAGAACGATCTCGCAAAGCCCGACCGCGGATGAAATTTTCCGCGAGAGTGGCAAGATAATGCCGGACCGTTCAGATCTGCCCGACAGGCGGTCCAAGACTGGCTGGACGAGTGCAAGGAACCCCGCGAAAGCCTGTTGCGGCGATCCGGCCAATGCGACGATCGGTGTCTTGCCGAGCCGCCCTATCGCCGTTGTCCCCCCGGGCCGCAGAGCAATGCCATGCGCGAGCAGAACCCGGCGCCGCGCGAGAGCCTCGGCGGTCACATCGGCGCAGCCATCGCCAGTACCGCCGATCAGGAGCAGCAAATCGCAGGACTCGCCATCAAGAGCGGCAGCGATCGCTGTCGCGTCACGCTCGACGGCCTCTATTTCGGCAATCGAAGCTCCAGAGGCACCCAGGCTCTCGACCACGAGCCGCAGGGAGAATGTCTCGTGGCTCTCGGCAGAGACGTCGATCGCACGCACGCACGGAATCCGTACGGCAAGTTGGCTCAATCCCACTTTGCGAGCGACCAGCAGGTCAGCGACGCCGATTGTCTTTCCTTCAAATGTTGGCGGGCGGTTCGCCGCCATGTCCTCGCCCATCCGGCGCACACCCTGGCCAGGCGCGGCTTCAGATGCCGCCTGGATCACCGGTCCATCGCAATCGATAAGACCGGCCTGCAGCACACAGTCACGATTTCCAGGCATGGCATCGCCCGTCTCCACCCAGAGGGGCGGGGTCGGCAATGCTACTGGCGAATAGGCCGACGCTCCCACG
>NZ_RZRP01001133.1:0-1603 GCF_003997795.1 Mesorhizobium sp. M7A.F.Ca.US.005.03.2.1
CGATCACATTGTTGCCGCCAAAGCGCACATTGTGCGCAGGATTGCGGGCATGGATGGTGAATTCCGACGGGCAGTGCGACACCAGGTCGAGGATCATGTCGCTGTCGAAGCGCACCCGCTCTGAACCGTCACGCACGTCGGCGCCATGCGCCTTCATGATGCTGCGGGCCTCGTCATGCAGCACGTCGACGCCGATTTCCCGCAGCACGCGCAGGGAAGCGAGGTGAATCGATTCCAGCTCGTCGTCGGAGACCAGCCTGGTTGGCGCCAGCGGGTTCTTCAACTGGCGAAAAGCCGGCTGCTCGAACGCGGCCGAGCCGCCGGCGCGCTTTCCAGCGCGGCCGCCGCGACGGGCACGGTCGGTGGCCAATGCCGGTTCTGAGGGTTGTAGGGCGGCGGTCATGATGGTCCTCGTGGGATGCGATAGCGGGCGGCATAATGGACCGGCGGCTGTCCGGCCATTGCGGAGGCGACGACCACTAGGGCGAGGGAAGCGACATGCCGGAACGACAGGTGCCCGGCCGCGACATCGGCTTGATCAGGTTGCCGCGTTGGAGCAAGCGGATTTCGGTGGCCGGCCCTTCCCTTCCGGGGATCGAACCGATAGCTACTTGGATTGCCGGCCTGATGGCCAGCAGTTCATCTGGATGGCAGCATGGTCGCGACCGGCTCGAGCGAAGGCGAAGCAGGAACGCAATGGGCAGCGCTTGCCGGCGTCACCGCGGCACTTGCCATGTTTGGCGCCGCGCAAGGGCTGAGCTCGCCGCTGTTCACATTGCTGATGCAGAAGCAAGGCATGTCGCCGGCGCTGATCGGCCTGTCGGCGGCGATGATGCCGCTCGGGCTGATCCTGTCGGCTTCCTTCGTGCCGGCGGCGGTGCGGCTGGTCGGCGGGCGCAACCTGGCGGTCGGCTGCTCGCTGACCGGCGCGCTCTGCTTCCTGGGCATCGGCTATCTACAGGACTGGGTGGCGTGGTTCGTCATCCGCTTCATCATCGGCGTGGTCATCAATCCGCTTTATATCCTTGGCGAGGTGTGGGCGCTGTCGCTGGCACCGCCGTCGCGGCGCGGCCGGGTGATGGGCGTGTTCAACACGCTGATGGGCGCCGGTTACGCCGCCGGACCATTCGCGCTGACCCTGCTCGGCACGTCGGGCTGGGCGCCTTTCATGGTCGGCGTCGCCGGTTTCGCGCTCTGCGCGGTGATCCTGCACGCCGTCTCGTCAAAGCTCACCGGCTTCGAGGATGACGGCCAGCCTGCCAGCGGCCTTGTCGGGTTTGCCAAAATGGCGCCGGCGCTGCTGCTTGCCGTGCTTGTCTCGGCGGCGGTCCAGCAGAGCACCTATGCGCTGGTCCCGGTCTTCGGCGCCAGCTATGGCCTGGCGGAAGCCGTTCTGGCCTCGCTGGTGATGGCGCTTTCCCTCGGCAACATCCTGCTGCAGATACCACTCGGCCTTCTGGCGGAGCGTTTTGGCGGCCGCGCCATGATCATCGTCTGCGCACTGGCAACAACCGTTTGCGCGCTTTTGCTGTCTCTGCTGATCACAACGCCGTTGATCTGGGTGGTGCTGCTGGTGATGGGCGCGGTCGGTTACGGTGTCTAC
>NZ_RZRP01001134.1:0-1597 GCF_003997795.1 Mesorhizobium sp. M7A.F.Ca.US.005.03.2.1
GATCTGAAGCTGCACCGCGAGACATCCTGGGCCAACATCCGCGACCGCATCGCCATCGGCCACTTCCATCTCGCGCATATGCTGGGACCAATGCCGCTCGCCTGCAATCTCGGGCTGACGCCGCTGGCCTCGGAAACCATCGTGCCGTTCTCGCTCGGCCTCGGCGGCAATTGCGTCACCATCTCCAATGCCGTTTGGGCCGGTATGGCGGCACACGGCGCCGAGGCCGACCTAGACCCGGCGCGCGCCGGTGCCGCACTTGGCGCGCTCATTCGCGAGCGCGCTGCGGCCGGTGGCGATCCGCTGCGCTTTGCCGTGGTGCATCCGCATTCCGGGCACAATTACGAATTGCGCTACTGGCTCGCCGCCTGCGGCATCGATCCGCGCCAAGAGATTGAGATCGTCATCGTGCCGCCGCCCTTCATGGCCGATGCGCTGGCCGCCGGCCGCATCGACGGCTACTGCGTCGGCGAACCCTGGAACAGCGCTGCGGTGGCCGCCGGCACCGGCCACATCGTCACCGTCAAGGCGCGGATATGGCGCAACAGCCCGGAGAAGGTGATCGGCGTGCGCAAGGCTTGGGCAGACGAAAACCCCGAGGCCTTGGCGGCGCTGCTGCGCGCGCTGCATCACTCGGCGCGCTGGTGCCAGGATCCGGCCAACCATGGCGAACTGGCCGGGGTAATGGCGCAGGCCGGCTTCCTCGGCCTGCCGCCGACCGTGCAGATGCCGATCCTGACCGGCCATCTCCAACTGGGCGGCGGTGCGGAGCGGACCATCGACGACTTCTTCCTCCCCTTCGATAAGGCGGCGAACTTTCCGTGGAAGAGCCATGCGCTGTGGTTCTACACGCAGATGGTGCGCTGGGGGCACGTGGCGCACACGCCTGAAAATCTCGCCATCGCCCGCGATTGCTACCGTCCCGACCTCTACCGTTCGGCGCTGAAGCCGCTCGGCGTCGCGCTTCCCGGCGCCAATTCGAAAGTCGAGGGTGCGCTCCAAATTGCCACCGCGGTCGGCGCGACAGGCGCCGGCCTTGTGCTCGGTCCGGACGGTTTCTTCGACGGTCAGATCTTCGATCCTGACGAGATCGATGCGTACATTACCGGCCAGAAATTTGCCGAGATTTAGGCCTGATCATTTCCGCGCCATCCTTGTGCATTGCACAAAAATTGTGCGCGCGATTGCCCTAATGAACAATCTTTGGCCTTCCGGCCATAGGGTTCAGTGCGCCGGCGATCAGCGCAGGCTGCTGATTTCATTGGCCTTTTTCACCTCTCTCAAAACTGGCACGGTTCCTGCTTTGAAATAGACAGGCCCTTTGCGGGTCACGGAACAGGCGTCCAATGGCGGGCGCCACAGGCAAAGCTGCCGCTCAGGTTCATGCGCGCTCCCGGTCACCCGGACGCGAAGACCTGGCTGGCGGCTTTTTTGTTTTGATCAACACGCAATCGACGACGCGGATCTCAAGCCGCGCCCAACCGGAGACGACGATGACGAAACGGATCAGGACTGGAACGACCCTCAAAGACATGACGCGCCGCGATTTTCTGGTCAGCAGCGCGATGACGGCCGGCCTGTTCGTGGCGGCCCGCAA
>NZ_RZRP01001135.1:0-1583 GCF_003997795.1 Mesorhizobium sp. M7A.F.Ca.US.005.03.2.1
GCACGCGGTGCACGCCGGATTCGAATTTCAGATGCGCAAAGACGCCCTTGCCCGACACCGTGGCGATGATTTCCTTGTAGCCGCCGGCATCGCCATCACTGGCCGAGGCGGTCTCGAAACGCCAGCCGCGTTCGGCGGCGTAGCGTTCGTACATGCGAAACAGGTCGCCGGCGAAGAGCGCGGCCTCATCGCCGCCGGTGCCGGCGCGGATTTCGAGAATGGCGTTCTTGTCGTCGGCGGCATCCCTGGGCAACAGCAGGATCTGAATGTCCTTCTGCAGCGCCTCGATGCGGTCCTCGACCCCTGGCAGCTCGGCCTCGGCCAGCGCCCGCATCTCGGCGTCAGTGCCCTTGTCGGCAAGCATGGCCTCGAGGTCGGCCTGTTCATGCTCGGCCGCGCGCAGCGCCCTGACCTTGGCCACCATGTCCTGGATTTCGGCATATTCGGATGCCATACGCACATAGGCGTCCGGGGCCGGGCCAGCCGACATCTGCGCTTCGAGCATCTCGAAACGCTTGACGACTTGATCCATACGATCGCGGGGCAAATTGACCATGATGAGGCTGCTATAACGGGATCGAACGGTCGTCGGCAAAGGCCTGCAGCAGCGCCCGCATCGGCAGGCCCTGTGCCGGAGCCATCAGATTGTCGTCGAAAAACGCCTTCAACTCGTCCAACGGCAGTTCCGTCAGCATCGCCTTGACCGGCCCGATCGAGGCCGGCGACATCGAGATCGAGCGGAAACCGAGTCCGATCAACGCCATCGCCGAGATCGGCTTGCCGGCGAGTTCGCCGCACAGCGTCACCGGCGTGTGATTGCGGACGCCGGCATCGGCGATCTGCTTGAGGACGCGCAAGAAGGGTGCCGACAGCGTGTCGAAGCGGTTGGCCAGTTGCGTGTTGCCGCGGTCGACGGCCATGACGAACTGGAACAAATCGTTCGAACCGACCGAGACGAAATCGACCGCCTTCATCAATTCGTCGAGCTGGAACAGCAGCGACGGCACTTCAAGCATCGCCCCCAGCTTCAGGCTGGTCGGCAAATGATGGGCAAAGCGCGACAAGTGCCGCACCTCGCGGTCGATGATCTCGCGCGCCTGGGTGATCTCGCCGAGCTCGGTCACCATCGGCAGCATCAGCTTCAATTCGCGGCCGCCGCTGGCCTTGAGCAAAGCGCGGATCTGGGTGCGCAGCAGGCCCGGCCGGTCGAGCGTCAGGCGGATCGCCCGCCAGCCAAGCGCCGGGTTCTCTTCCTGGATCGCGCCCTTGAAATAGGGCAGCACCTTGTCGCCGCCAATGTCGATGGTGCGGAAGGTGACGGGCTTGCCGCGCGCCGCTTCGAGCACGTCGCGGTAGAGCTTTTCCTGGGCCTCGGCCCGGGGAAAGGTGGAAGCGACCATGAATTGCAATTCGGTGCGGAACAGACCGATGCCGGCCGCACCCGCTTCGGCAAGCTGCGGCAGGTCGACGGCAAGACCGGCATTCATCAGCAAATCGACCTGGACACCATCCCTGGTCGTCGACGGCTTTTTGCGCAGTTCGCGGTAGACCTCTTGCCGGCGCGCCCTGAAACGCCCTTTTTC
>NZ_RZRP01001136.1:0-1581 GCF_003997795.1 Mesorhizobium sp. M7A.F.Ca.US.005.03.2.1
GGGAAAACATGCCGCCCTGCCTTTCGGCGGCCGGATTATCCACCGTGACAGAAATCAACTCATGCTGCTTTCCAGGCGCATCGCTGACCGCCAAGATCTCGACAATTCCGGTCGCGCCGTTGGCGTGGGCCTGCAAAGCCGCGCGGTCGACATCAGGCGCGTTGACCCGCTCGCAGGCAAACAGGAAGGCGTCCGTGGCTTCGGCTCCGGCCGCGAAAGCGAGCTTGAACGATGCGATGTCGCTCTTGCCGGCCGGGTCGGTGAAAGCGCGCGAAAAACCCAGCATGTCTCCAGCCGAGATGCCGGCATCGACATAGCGTGCATGGTCGGCATCGGCATTGCCCGTACCTAGAACAATGGCGGAAAACCCCTCGTCGCCGTTGCTGTCGCGATAGGCGCGATCACGCGTTCCGAAGACATTGCCGTCCGCGATAGCCTTTGCCGCCACCTGCTCGTCGCCGACCGCCAGCGGTTCGAGATACGTGCCGTCGGCCAGGAAAACACAGCAGTTTTCCGTTCCGAAGGGATGGATGCCGGTCGGGGCCACGACGAAGCCAAGCGCGGCGAGCCGGGCTCGCGCCACCTCAAGGCCCTGCGTTGGCAGCACCAGGTGATCGAGCGGATGAGTGCCAGTGATGGTTCGGGTCATGCAGCCGCGATGTGCATCATTCCGCAAATCGGTTCAAGACTTGATCGCAATCCCGGCCATT
The DNA here is from genome assembly GCF_003997795.1 of Mesorhizobium sp. M7A.F.Ca.US.005.03.2.1. NCBI lineage: Bacteria > Pseudomonadati > Pseudomonadota > Alphaproteobacteria > Hyphomicrobiales > Phyllobacteriaceae > Mesorhizobium > Mesorhizobium sp. M7A.F.Ca.US.005.03.2.1. The sequence goes on from NZ_RZRP01001136.1 coordinate 711, forward strand.
TCGCCCCCGCCAGTTCACCGGACGTCGAAAAAGGCACCAGTTGGGACAAAGCCTCGATCAGCTTCCGGCAACGACATCGGCGGAATAGCGCAGTTCGCGCATCGGTTTGACCTTGCTGGTGGTCTGCGCATAGAGCGGGTGCGCCTTGTAGGCGGCCAGCGCGGCGTCATCGGCGAACTCCGCATAGACGACCACGTCGACCTCGTCCGACAGCGGATCCACCTTGGTGTTGAGCGTGACCTCGAACAGGCTGGAATGAGGAATGTTGCCGAGCGCCAGCAAGCCGGTGCGCACAGCCTCGACATCCTCTTTTCGCCGCGCGCTGAAGAAAACGATATGCCGGATCAACCCCGCCTCCTCGATCAAAATGCTGGGGTCTTTTGTGACGGCAGGACGTTGGCGTCAATCGACTAGGATGTCGCGGCTGCCGCCACTGGAGTTAAGCTCTGCCGGTAACATATCGCACAACATGGCTAAGCTCTCTCACTGTTGTGTCGAGATAGCGGCCCTGATTGTACATGCCATCCCAGATCAGGAAAAACGCGATGGCGGCAATGACGATTACATAACGCATGGCTAGATCTATCGCACGAGCAATTCTGCGACCATAGGCGTTTTTTGCGCGCTCGGCCTTTGCTGTGCAAAAAAGCGGATTCTCGCTGGCGCAAGCATTCCGCGTGGCACAGCCCCGCTTGCGGCCTGCCTCTTGAAGTTTCGCCGCATGACGTGGAAGATCGCCGCAGGGATTCACTGGGAAGCGCTAAAGCTCTGGTAAAAGAGCGCGTGTTTCATTCGAGCCCGCCCGTCACTGAGCCGGTCAGCGCCCGGGACCGGCAACGGCGTTCGAAGCTGGCGAATGATCCAAGAGAAC
>NZ_RZRP01001137.1:0-1579 GCF_003997795.1 Mesorhizobium sp. M7A.F.Ca.US.005.03.2.1
TCTCTTGAATTTCGCTAAGGGCAGGCTTAGAAGCAAACTTCTTCGTCGCCAGCGGCGAGCCGCCCTCGTTCGTGAGGCGTATATAGTCGCCACCAACGACAACTGTCAACACACATCGATAATGTTTTTTCGATTTCTCGTAGAGATATCCACCGGGCCGAAATTCATGAGTTGGCTTGGCTGAATTGTGGGCGGCGTTCTAGCGCCTATCATTCCTGTGATGCGTCCCGAGATCGAGGCGCTGATGTGTGCCATCGCACCCGTCGCGCCTCGATGGCTGCAGAGCAATTCTCCACCGAGGCGCCGTTTAGAGCCGGTTCTCGAGCAATTCCGGCGTGATGTTCCGGCCAGCGTAGAAGATGCCCAGGATCAGCACCCGCCCACCCTCGACGGCGAAGGCAATGCTGACGGCGCGGCGATAGCCAACAATCCGCAACCCCGGCATGATCTCGACCCGCTCGGTGCCCCGCTGTGGAAAAGTCGACGGCCGAGACAATGGTCGCGGATACCCGCAATGAAATTCCGGGCGATCGCCGGCGACGCACGTCCGGCTAGGTCATCGTAGAGTTGCTCCAGCTCCGACTCCGCCTTGGAGTGGAAGACAATCCGATACTCCATCCCCTACTTGGCTTTCGCCTGCTTGGAGCGATGACGCGCCTCCAGCCGGGAGAAGACCGTGTCGGCAGGGATGCCCTTCATCGGATCCTGCCGGAGTTCAGCCAGGCGCCCTGGTATCTCCTCGCGCAGCCATTTCTCTCGCTCCGCCTCGAAATCCTCGAGCATGCGCAGGCCCGCGCGGACAACCTCGCTGGCATTGTTGTAGCGGCCTGATTCGAGCTGCTTCCTGATGAAGCTCTCGTAGTGGTCATTCAAAGCGTAATTTGGCATTGGCAACCTCCTGCGGGGAGCGATCCCGAATCTGGCGCCGATTCGGCCACGCCTTACCTCGCGTGACTCATCCGCAGAGAATCGCCCTTCGCTTTGATTCGGCATGATCGAGGCATCGCTTCAACGCCCCCAGGCCGCTCGACCAACGGCACTTGCGGCTATTGCGGCGTGACACACCGGCCGCCGGCGCGATCGAGGATTCACATGCAGGTCGATATTCGCGGTCATCAGTCATTGTCATGGTCGAGGGTGGCCACAAAAGCCGGCTGAATAGAACACCACCCCGACCAAATTCATTTCGTATTTGACTGCAAATCATCACCGGCATCACCGATGCCTGGCACGAGGATCGGATGGCTTTGTCTTTTCCGCCTCCGATTCGGTTGATCCGGCCATGGCGGCGGCCTGGCGCTTCACTTGCCAGTCCCCCAAACGCAAACGGCCCGCGGGCTGCGGGCTGTTTTGTTGAGGCTTTGTTTGTTGTCGTACCTTGTCGGCTGAGTCCTCTTGTGCGCCGAGGACTGCCGCTTGCGGGCACCATTGTCCCTTGAACGCGAACAGCCCGCCGGCTGATGCCAGGCGGGCTGTTGCTTAGTGAAGTTTGGTTTGCGGGACGGGATCTGGTTCTTTTGTCCCGCAGCTTCGGCTTCGCTTTCGGGGGCCTGAGCCTGGGCAGATCGATGGCCACCCC
>NZ_RZRP01001138.1:0-1572 GCF_003997795.1 Mesorhizobium sp. M7A.F.Ca.US.005.03.2.1
TCGACAAGGCGATCGCCGGCATAGGGTTTCGGGATGAAATCGTAGACGCCGTCCTTGAGCGCGGCCACCGCGAGATCGACGTCGCCATGCCCGGTGACCAGGATCACGGGTATATCCGGATCGATCGCCTTGATGCGATCGAACAGCTGCAGACCATTCATGCCCGGCATGCGGATATCGCTGACGACGACGCCCTCGAAATTCCTGTCGACGACGGCAAGTGCTGCCTCGGCGGCGTCGAGTGCGACCACCGTGAAGCCGGCAAGCTCGAGCAATTGCGTGGTGGCGTGAAGGAGGTCCGCATCGTCGTCGACGAGCGCGACCAGCCCTGATCCGTCTGTCATTCAATTCGCCTCAAATCGATGGTGAAGGATGCGCCGCTGCCATTGCCGGGATCGAGCCGCAGCGTGCCGCCCAATTCCTGGGCGATCTCCTGCGAGATCACCAGCCCCAGGCCAAGCCCCTTCTCCTTGGTGGTCTGGAACGGCATGAACAGATTGCCAGCCGCCTCCGGACCAAGGCCGGGTCCATTGTCGCGCACCGAAATCAGCACCCTGTCGTCGCGCTCGGCAAGTTCGATCTCGATGCGGGGATCGGGCTGGTCCTTCATCGCGTCCAATGCATTTTGCAAAAGATTGACCAGGATCTGCTCCAGCCGGATGCGGCTCGCCATGACCACCGGCGAGGCATTGCCGCGCGGCCTGACGATGGTGACGCCGGAATCGCGTATGCGGCCTGACAGCAGCGACAGCGCGCCGTCGATCGCCTCGCGCACCGGCAGCGGCGAAGCGGCGACGCCCGGCCGGCGGGCGAAAGTGCGCAAGGTGCCGGTGATCGCGCCGATGCGTTCGGTCATCGAAACGATCGATGTCAGATTGCCGCTGGCCGATCCGGTCTTGCCGCTGTCCAGAAAACGACCTGCATTCTCGGCATAGGTGCGGATGGCGGCGACCGGCTGGTTGATCTCATGCGCCACGCCGGCGGCGATCTGGCCGAGGATGGAAAGCCGGTTGGCCTGGGCGAGATCGTCGCGCAATCGGCGGACCTTGGCTTCGGCATTCTCGCGCTCGGCGATTTCGCCGGCAAGTGCGGTGTTGGAGCGCGTCAGCTCGGCCGTTCGCGTGCTGACCCGGCTTTCCAGTTCGACATTCATGCGCGCCAGCGCTTCCTGCCTTAGCCTGCGCGTTCGCCGGCGCCGGGTCAGCACGTAGGCAAGCAGGCCTAGAAGCAGCAAGCCCAGGAGCGTGGTCAGGCGCGCCGTATTGGCGGCCGAGGAGAGAGCAGCGTCGGCGGGCGTCAGCAGCCACAGACGCCAGCCTGGGACTGCACCGGGCAAATCCTGCACCACCTCGACGAACTGGCGTGGTTTTCCGGCGTTGTCGATCGTCGCCAGGCCATCGCCGGCGCCGCGTCTGAACGGCAGCGGCTCGAAGGCAGCATCGGCCAATTGCAGTTGCTCATGGGCGGCGGCCACGTCCTCGGCCGACAGTGGTGCCAGCGCACGAAACCGCCAGTCGGGCTGGCTGGTGGCCAGCACGACGCCTCGTTCATCGGTGACAAAGACAAGGAAAC
>NZ_RZRP01001139.1:0-1571 GCF_003997795.1 Mesorhizobium sp. M7A.F.Ca.US.005.03.2.1
GTCATGGACGCCTTGGATGTCCTTGTCGTTGAACCGGGTTATCACGTCGCCGGCCTGGATTCCCGCTTTCTGCGCCGGGCTGCCAGCCTCTACCGAGGCAACCAGCGCGCCCTTGGCGCCCGGCATTCCGAGCGCCTCGGCGATGGAAGGCGTGATCTCCTGAAGACGCACGCCGATGAAGCCGCGCTCGATGCGGCCAGTGCTGATCAGTTGGTCGACGACAGTCCGAGCTGTGCGCGAGGGCACCGCGAATCCAATGCCTATGCTACCGCCTGACGGCGACACGATTGCCGTGTTGACTCCGATGACTTCGCCGCGCGCGTTGAACAAAGGACCTCCCGAGTTACCTCTGTTGATCGAGGCGTCAGTCTGCAGGAAATCGTCGTAAGGACCGGCCTGGATATCGCGAGAGCGGGCAGAAAGGACGCCGACAGTGACCGTGCCCCCGAGGCCGAAGGGACTGCCGATGGCGATGGTCCAGGCCCCTGGTTGCATCGCGTCAGAATCCCCCCAGGCCGTCGCCGTCATGTTGGGCCGAGGCTCGACTTTCAATACCGCGATGTCGGTTGCCGGATCGCGGCCCACCACCCGGGCGGGCGCCGTCTCCTTGTCGGAGAACACGACGTGAATCTCAGTTGCGTCGGCGACGACATGGTTATTGGTGACGATGTAGCCTTCGGGACTGATCACAAAGCCGGAGCCGAGTGCTTCCCGCACCTGGGGCTGGATACGCCCTCCTCCGTCGAAGGGATTGAGAAAGTCGTTGAGCGTCGTTTGATCCTGGATGATCTGCCTGGTCGTGATGGCGACAACCGCGGGCAGCTTCTGACGCACGATTGCGCTGAAGTCGTTCGGAATTTCCTGTGCGGTGGCCGGAGCAAGGCCGCCAGTCGAGAGCATCAGGGCTCCTGTGATCAAGCCAATGCACAAGTTCCTAGAGAGGTAAGACATGACTGGTTCTCCTGCCGGATTCGGGTCCTTGATTTTCGCCCGACGTCAGAACTGAGATTCTCGCCGATTGTTTCACCGGCTGGATAAAATGGTTCTAAGGCGTTGACCACGGGAAATGTGACCCGTGCCAAGCCATTGAAACTTGCTTGAGACGTCCCAAAATTTCGTCTGGCGGGAATCGCGAGAGCCGCCAAACTCAAACACGCAGGAGATTGTCTGAAGCGGAGGACCATCAATGGAAGCAGCCATTTCGACCCATTTTGCCTCGATTGAACCCGTGGCCCCCGATGTTTTTCTGGACCGATTGCTGCATCCGGCACGGCATTTCAAACATCCCCACGACGTCTTGGCCGACGTTGCCCTGGACGGTCAGGAGAAGCGCGCCATCCTTTCGTCATGGGCGTCGGATGCCTGCGCGGTAGAATCCGTGCCAGCGCTTCGCATGCTGCCGGGGGCGGGTGAACCAGTCAGCTTCGATGCGATCATGGATGCATTGCAACAATTGGATCAATCGGACGAGCTTGCCGGTCCTGATGGCAGTGACAGCGCGATGGTGGCCGGGTTCGTGCCATTCATCGATCGGATTTAAGCGCGACCTGATTGTTCGTGAACCATTGACC
>NZ_RZRP01000113.1:0-11307 GCF_003997795.1 Mesorhizobium sp. M7A.F.Ca.US.005.03.2.1
CCGCACCCAATCTCGGTCCCGACTACCAGAGCGCCTTCGACGCCATTTTCCCGGACCTGGCGAAGAAATACGACGTCGCGCTCTACCCGTTCTTTCTCGACGGCGTCGCCGGCCAGCCCGGCATGCAGCTCGAGGACGGCCTGCATCCGAGCGCACGAGGCGTCGACCAGATGGTCGAACGCATCCTGCCCGCGGTCGAGAAGGTGATCGCGGCGGTGCCGGGCGATTCCTAGCGGGTTGGAACTGTTTCCGCCCGGCGAGCTTTTAACAGGGACTGTGGCCAACAAACCTCTTGCTCCGTTTGACTATCGATGATTCGCTATGGGTGACAGTTCGATTCGAGGAAGGGAGGCTCTTCATGCCGCGTCTTTTCACCGCCCTCGAAATTCCGCGTGACGCTGCCCTTTCGCTGTCCCTGCTGCGGGGCGGCTTGCCGGGAGCTCGCTGGATCGACGTCGAAAACTACCATCTGACGCTGCGCTTCATCGGCGATGTTCCCGGCCATGTCGCCGACGAGATCGCCAACGCGCTCGACCGCGTCCACCGCCCTTCTTTCTCGCTGGCGCTGACCGGCGTCGGCGCTTTCGGCCAGAAGAAGCCGCATGCGGTGTGGGCGGGCGCTTCCGCCTCGCCCGATCTGGCCGCCCTTCAAGGTGAGGTCGACCGCATCTGCCAGCGGCTCGGCATCCCGGCCGACCCGCGCAAATTCATGCCGCATGTGACGCTGGCGCGCTTGCGCAATTCGACCCCGCTGGACGTTGCCCAATATCTGTCGGCGCGCGGCAATTTCTCGACGCTGCCGTTCCGCATCGGCCGTTTCGTTTTGATGTCGTCGCGCGATTCGGTCGGCGGCGGACCCTACATCGTCGAGGAAGCCTGGCCGCTGTCAGGCACGGACGCCCGCGCCTCCAGCCTTGTCGCCAGCGCCTCCGACGCCTCGCGGATCATGCGATAGGCGGAAGCGAAGGCTTCTGCCTCGTCATGATAAGGATCCGGCACGTCGCGTGCCTTTCCCTGCGCGAATTCCAGGAACAGATGGATACGGTCCTGCACGGCCGCCGGCGCCAGCGCCTTCAGGTCAGCGACATTCGACCGGTCCATGCCAAGGATCAGGTCGAAACGGTGGAGGTCCTGCGGCGTGACCTTGCGCGCCCTCTGCCCGGAAATGTCGACGCCGTGCCGCATGGCGACCGCGATCGCGCGTCGATCGGGGGCAGAGCCGGCCTCCCAGTCACTGGTTCCCGCCGAATCGAGCAGGATATCCCGGGCCGACCCGCGCTCGGCCCAAACGGCGCGGAAGACACCTTCCGCCAGCGGCGACCGGCAGATGTTGCCGAGGCAGACGAAGAGAATGGAATTTATAGGCTTCGCGCTCATCGATCCGTCGCTATGGTGAGGGTCGTTTTCGAATAGCACAGGATAGGGACATGGCGAGAGAGAAACTGGGCAGGCAAGCCGCTGAAGCCGCATTGACGGGCCTCGACGGCTGGGCGCTGGCGAAAGACGGCGCCTCCATCAAGCGCACATTCACCTTCGCGAATTTCTCCGAGGCTTTCGCCTTCATGACCCGCGTCGCGCTTGCCGCCGAGGCGATGGATCATCATCCCGACTGGTCGAATGTCTACAAGACCGTCGACGTGACGCTGAACACCCACGACGCCGGCGGCGTGACTGCGCTCGATATCGATCTGGCCACGAAAATGAACCGTTTTGCCGGCGCCTGAGGCCTGGTATCGCCTCGGCAGGCCCAAATCGGCACCGGCATCTTGTAGCGGGGGTCGGGTTTCACCACATTTTCCCCCGCGGGGCAGGCGCCGGATGCGCATGAGCCCCGCAAGGAGAGACTGATGGCGCAACAATCCGGTTTTGATTTCTTCGGCTTTGGCGGCAAGCCGTCAGACGAGAGCGAAGTGCGCGAGAAATTCTGGCGCACAGCCAAGAAGGCCGCGCGGCAGATCCCCTTCATGGAAGAGGTCGTGGCCGCCTATTATTGCGCCATGGACAAGAACACGCCGCTGCGCGCCAAGGGCATTCTGCTGGCCGCGCTCGGCTATTTCGTGCTGCCGGTGGATGTCATCCCCGACTTCGTCTTCGGGCTTGGCTTCACCGACGACATCGCCGTGCTCACCGCCGCGATCACCGCCGTCAGTGCCCACATCACCACTGCGCACCGGCAGGCCGCCAGGGACGCCATAGCCGACAAGGGCTGAACACGCGCGCGGAACGCCGTTGGAGCCGGCTTTCGGCGACAGCGTAAAAAGTCAAACTCTTGCCGCTTTCGTGGCCTCCAAGTCGCCAAAGGGATGTCGCGCCACCCGCTCGCAGGGCGGCGGCGCGGGTATGGTGGCGGTTTCCTCGGGGTGAGGGTCCTTTTCTCTTCGGAAATTCACCGTTTGGTAACCCAGATTAAATCAAAATGAAGCGACGGGCAGGACGCCAAGCCGGCCTGCCTCCGCACCATTTGGAATACGGGAAAAGCGATGCGCGGATTGATTGCGATAGTTTCGAGTCTGGCCCTGGTGGCCGTGGCAGCGCCGGCACTGGCGCAGTCGGCGACCAAGATCGGCCAGCACAATGCCTGGGGCACCTACAGCTACCAGGCATCGGGCGGCAAGGTCTGCTATGTCCTGACCGTGCCGACCGACAAGCAGCCGCCCACGCTCGACCATGGCGATATGTTCTTCTTCGTCAGCCAGCGGCCCGGCCAGCAAGTGTCCTACGAGCCGCAATTCATTGCCGGCTACAATTTCCAGGAAGGCTCCAAGGCCACCGTGACCATCGACAAGAAGACGTTTTCGATGTTCACGCGCGGCAAATCGGCCTGGGTCGAGAATGCCGCCGAGGAGCCGGTACTGATCGCCGCCATGAAGACCGGCACCGACATGAAGGTGACGGCGAAGTCCGGCCGCGGCAATCCCACCTCCTATGTCTTCTCTCTGAAGGGCATTTCGGCGGCGCTGACATCGATCGCCAAGTGTAAATAGGCAAAGCTACTTTTTTTGAGGGAAAGGCCGGGCCGCGAAGCCCGGCCTTTTTCTTTCATACTTGCCCCGGCCCGGCCTCCGCCCGGCGGCGCCGGATCGCCTCGGCGATGAAGACACGCGATAGCGCGTGATAGAGCGGCTCGTGCGAGATCATGCGCGCCGTGCCGTAGCCCAGCATCGAGGCCAGCATCAGCGCGATGACATTGTCGTGATTGCCGGTCATCTCCAGGATGATGACGAAGGCCGTCATCGGCGCTTGCACCACACCGGCGAAATAGCCGGCCATGCCGAGCAGTGCCGCCACCCCAGTGCTCGCGCCAAAGAGGAGGCCGAGCGAACTGCCGATGCCGGCGCCGACAGCCAGCGAGGGCGCGAAGATACCGCCCGGAATGCCCGAGATCATCGACAGCAGTCCCGCCAGGAACTTTTCGGCGAAGAAGAACCACGGCAGCGGCGTGCCTTCGACGGCGCCCCGCGCCTGGACGTAACCGGTGCCGAAGGTCAGCCCGCCCGAGGCGATGCCGATCACCGCCACCGCAAGCCCGCAGATTGCGGCCACGATCAGGGCGCGCCGCAAAGGCTGCCCAGTGTTCCAGCGCCGGATCCGCCGCGTCGCCTTCAACGCCAGCAGCGAGAACAGCGCGCCGAACCCGCCGCCGATGACGCCGCAGGCAAGCACCAGCGGCCACTCGGCGGCAAACGAGATGGTGTCCCTGGCGACGCCGAAATAGGTGTAGTTGCCGAGCAGGCCAAGCGAAGCGAGACCGGCCAGGATCACCGCCGTCAGCACCAGCCCGTTGGTTCGCGCCTCATAGGTGCGGCCCATCTCCTCGATGGCGAAGACGATGCCGGCCAGCGGCGTGTTGAAGGCGGCGGCAATCCCGGCGGCCGACCCGGCCAGGATCAGACCCCGGGCCTGCACCATGCCGCCCCAGCGTGCCGCCTGCAGCATCAGCGACGCGCCGACTTGCACCGTCGGACCCTCGCGACCGATCGAGGCGCCGCAGAACAGGCCGACGATGGTGAGCATGATTTTGCCGGCCACCAGTTTGAGGGACAGGATGTGGCTGCGGTCCTCGTCGTCACGCAGATGGCGGGCGGCGATCGCCTGCGGAATGCCGCTGCCTTGCGAACCGGGAAAGAAGGTGTGGGCAAGCCAGGCGCACAGCACGAAACCCAACGGCGTAATGGCAAGCGGCAGATAGAAACGCCAGCCGCCTGCATCTCCTGTCATCAGTTGAAACAGTTCCTGCGCCCTGTCGGCCAGCACCGCGAACAGCACGCTGATCACACCGATGCCAAGCGCGCCGGCCCAGAACACCAGGCGCGGCTGCCAGACCCGCCGTGAGCCCCACATCGCGCGCGAACGCCGCAGCATGGGATATTTTCGCGATGTGCCGGCCATGTCTGTCCTCGAGCGGGGAATGTTTCGGCCTAACACAGCTGGGCAGTCTATTAAACTAGCGCCGGAAAAACCTGTCGTTGGCGCTCGCCTGAGTGCCAGGCGGAAGCATCGCTTCGGTGAAAGGTCGACCCCCACTCCGTCGAGCTACGCTCGACACCTCTCCCCCGATCGACGGGGTAGAGGAAAGGCGCGAATTTGCCAGCCTTGGCTCCCTTCCTCTCCCTCCGGAGGGGGAGAGGTGGCGTTGCGAAGCAGCGACGGAGTGGGGGAAGCCATCAGCCAAACGCGCTGCCGCCGCAAGACAGGCATTATCGGGAGAGAAATGCCCGCCATGACGAGGGGCGGTGCCGACGTCGTTCCAAGGCGATCGTAGATCGTAAAGCTAGCTGAGCATGACTCTGCCCTCAACCTGTGCTATGCGCCGCGCTTCCTTTCCGGCACGATGCGTGAAATCGGCCGCAAACCGCTTATATCAGTGCAACCATGACCCTTTCATTCGATCTCACCACTGACAGCGCCCGCGACGCGTTGCGTGCCCGCTCGGCACAGCCCGAAAAGCAGTCGCTGATCGGCCTGACGCGGATCGAACTCGCCGAGACTCTGGTTGCATCAGGCGCTGTGCCCGAGCGCCAGGCGAAAATGCGCGCCCAGCAGCTGTGGCACTGGATGTATGTGCGCGGCGTCTCCGATTTCGCCGGCATGTTCAACATCTCCAAGGATCTGCGTGCTGAGCTCGACAAGCATTTCACCGTCGCCAGGCCCGAGATCGTCGAGGAGCAGATTTCCGCCGACGGCACGCGAAAGTGGCTGTTCCGCTTTCCGCCGCGCGGCGCCGGCCGGCCTGTCGAGATTGAGACTGTCTATATTCCCGAAGAGGGTCGCGGCACGCTGTGCATCTCCTCCCAGGTGGGCTGCACGCTGACCTGCTCGTTCTGCCACACCGGCACGCAGAAGCTGGTGCGCAATCTGACGGCCGAGGAGATCCTCGCCCAGCTGCTCACCGCCCGCGACCGGCTCGGCGATTTCCCTGACCGCGACACGCCCGACGGCGCCATCGTGCCGGCCGAAGGCCGCAAAGTGTCCAACATCGTCATGATGGGCATGGGCGAGCCGCTTTACAATTTCGAAGCGGTGAAGAAGGCGCTGCTGATCGCTTCCGACGGTGACGGCCTGTCCCTATCGAAGCGGCGCATCACGCTGTCGACCTCCGGCGTCGTGCCGGAAATCTTCCGCACCGGCGAGGAAATCGGCGTCATGCTGGCAATCTCACTGCATGCCACCAATGACGATCTGCGCGACTTGCTTGTGCCGATCAACAAGAAGTATCCGCTGAAGGAACTGATCGCCGCCTGCCGCGCCTATCCCGGCCTGTCGAACGCCAAGCGCATCACCTTCGAATATGTGATGCTGAAGGACGTCAACGATTCCATCGAGGACGCCAAGGGACTGATCAAGCTGCTCAAGGGCATTCCGGCCAAGATCAACCTGATCCCGTTCAACCCGTGGCCGGGCACCAATTACCAGTGCTCGGACTGGGAGACGATCGAGAAATTCGCCGACTACATCAACAATGCCGGCTATGCCTCGCCGATCCGCACGCCGCGCGGCCGCGACATCCTCGCCGCCTGCGGCCAGCTCAAATCCGACTCCGAGCGCATGCGCAAGGTCGACCGGCTGGCTCTGGAAGCGATGATGATAGCGGGGCACGGCGAGGCGTGAACCGCCCCTTCGCCTGGCTAAGACGCCTCGCCATCATGGCGGTCGGCTATATCGCCGCCGTGCTGACCTCGATCCTGGTGCCGGTGCTGCTGATCGCTCTTCTGGAAGGCATCGAAGACGGCAACTGGTCGATCATTTTCGCCTTCGACTGGCTTGGCTCGTTCCCGCTCGCCGTGTTGACCGTAATGATCGGCGCGCTGTTGATCGTCGGTCCGGCGCTTTTTGTCGCCGAACGGTTTTCACTTCGGGGATGGTTCTACTTCGCCGCCACCGGTGCGATCACGTCCATCGCCTTTGGCGTATCCATGCCGCGCTCGGCCAGCAGCTTTGTCTTCAATCCGGGCTTTCTGGGTTTTCTCGCCACCGCCGGCATCGCCGCCGGGTGGATCTACTGGCTTCTGGCTGGACGCAGGTCCGGCACGGGCCGGAATCTGGGCCGGGATTGATGGCGCGTCTCGTCGGCTACCTCATCCGTTTCACCGTCATCCTGTTCGGCTATGCCGTCGCCTCGCTGGCGGCGAGCGCCTTCCTCAACATCCTGTTCCTGGCATCGCTCGGCTACACGCCGGAGCATGCGCATCCGACGGCGACGGCTTCCCTGTATTTCTCAATTCCGTTCGCCGCCCTGTTCGTCGCCTATTTCGCCCTGATGCCGGCCTCTGTCGTCATCCTGCTTGCCGAAATCCTGGGCCGGCGCGACTGGCTGTTCTATGCGCTGGCGGGCGCGGTGGTTGCCGGTGTTTTCCTCGGGCTTGCCGACCACAGCGGTGACACCGCCTTCGCCGTCAGGGACACCAGCGCCATCATGGCCGTGATCGGCAGCGGCATGGTCGGTGGTATCTTTTACTGGCTCAGCGCCGGGCGCTGGGCCGCAAGCTGGTGGCAAGGCGAACCAGGATCAAAAGAGGATGGCCGGACAGGATGACGGCGCCTACTTCGCCTGCGCCGTCAGGATCTTGAGGGCGAAGGCGGAGAACACGCCGGCGAAGAGATAGTCGACCACCCGCGTAACGCGCGGGCTTGCCTTCATCGCCGCCGAAAACTTTTCCGCCGCCAGCACCATCGGCACCGTCACCGGGACCGACAGCACGATGAACATCGTGCCCAGGAAAAACAGCTTTCCCGGTGCGTTCGGATCATGCGCGGAGACGAACTGCGGCAGGAAGGTCATGAAGAACAGGATGATCTTCGGGTTGAGCAGATTGACGCCGAGGCCCGCCGCCCAGCTGCGCAACAGCGAAATCTCGGGTCCCGTCTTCTTCTCCGGCGAAAAGGCCGAGCCCCTGGTGATTGCCTGCCAGGCCAGGAAGACGAGATAGCCGGCGCCGAAGATCTTCAGCACGAAGAATGCCATCGGCGAGGCGACGATCAGCGCCGAGACGCCGACCACCACCAGCGTGGTGTGGATCAGCGTGCCGCACAGCGCGCCGGCCATCGAGGCAAAGCCAGTGGCACGGCCCTGGCTCAGCGTGCGCGAGACGAACAGGGTCATGTCCGGCCCCGGCGTGATCGCCAGGATGACCGTGGCGATGGCGAACTGGATCAGCGTGGTGGTGTCTGGAATGAACGACATGAGCGGCCCTGGGGAATTGGGAGGCCTATACAGGATGCGCCATGTCGACGCCAGACACAGCAGCGATCCGATCTCGATCCAGCAGGCGTCTGCACGGCATTCGCTGGGCGCCGGCCGCGGCAGTCCTATGCCTGCCTGCTCAGCCGTATCCTCGCTGGCTCCTCCGCGAAGAGTCGATCGTTGCGGACATCGGTGTCCCCGGTGATCTGGTCGATCGGCTTGGGCCGGCCGAGAAAATAGCCTTGCGCCTCATTGCAGCCTTCGACCTGCAGGATGGTGAGCTGGACATGTGTCTCGACGCCTTCGGCGAGCACCGGAATGTCGAGGCTGCGGCCCAGCGTCAGCACCGCCCGGATGATGGCCTTGGCCTGCGGGCTTCGCTCGACATCGGCCATGAATGAGCGGTCGAGCTTGATCTTGTCGAAGGGAAACGAGCGCAGCGTATCGAGCGATGAATAGCCGGTGCCGAAATCGTCGATCGCGATCGTCACCCCAAGCGCCTTGACCTGGCGCAGGACATGCAGCGTGCGCACCTTGTCGGCGACGATCGTCGATTCGGTCAACTCCAGCTCCAGCCGTTTCGGCGACAGCCCGGTCTCGATCAGGATCTGATGGACGAGCTTGGCGAGATCGGCATGGGCGAACTGCACCGGCGACAAATTGACCGCGATCTTGTGGCCATTGCCCCACGAGGCCGCCTGCCGGCACGCGGTCCGCAGCACCCATTCGCCGATCGCCATGATCGAGCCGTTCTCTTCGGCAATCGGGATGAATTCGGCGGGCGGGATCATGCCATGCACGGGATGGGTCCAGCGCAGCAGCGCCTCGTAGCCGCAGGTGGCGCCGGTCGGGACCGAGGTCTGCACCTGATAGTGAAGCGAAAGCTCGCCGCGGTCGATCGCCTGGCGAAGGTCGGTGGCCAAGGCGCGGCGCGCCCGCGCCGTCTCGTCCATGGCGGATTCGTAGAAGCAGACGGCTCGCGTCACGTCGTTCTTCGCCCGGTACATGGCAAGGTCGGCGTTGCTGACCAACCGCTCGCGGTCGGCCCCGTCGCGCGGATAGACCGCGACGCCGATGCTGGCGCCGGCGGCGATCTCGAAATCGTCGAGCCGCAACGGCTCGAACAGGGATTTCTCCAGCCTCGAGACCATGCCGAGCAGGTCCTTCTGATCCTTGAAGCGCTTGATGGCGGCGAACTCGTCACCGCCGAGCCGTGCGACGAACTCGCCCTCGCCGGTGAGTTTCGCCAGCCTGCGGGCAACGATCTTGAGAGCCTGGTCGCCGGCCGCGTGTCCCCTGAGGTCGTTGATCTCCTTGAAGCGGTCGAGATCGATGACGATGACCGCCGCCATCGTGTCCTCGCCCTCGCATGCCCGGTCGATCTCATGGTCGAGGCGGTCGTTGAAGGAGACCCGGTTGGGAAGGCCGGTAAGGGCGTCGTTGAGGGCGAGATGCTGAAGCCGCTCGAAACTCTCCAGTCGGCCACGCTCATCGATCAGGTAGCTGGCGAAGCCGGTGGCCGCGACGATCAGGCCGACCACGGCGACGGCGACCGCCATTGCCACCAGAATATCGGGATTGGTGCCTGTGCTGATGAAGGACAGCGGCGTCACCGCCACCGCGGCCATAGCCGTGAAATGCAGGCCGACGATCGCCAGCACCAGCAGCCCGATGGCGAGATAATGCGACCAGCCGTATGGCCGGCGTACGGCATGGCCGACGGCCAGGGCGGAGAACACCGCCGAGATGACCAGTGAGGCCACGACATAGGAGCCGTCCCATTCGACAATGCCGGCAACGTGATAGGCCATCATACCGGTGTAGTGCATGGCCGAGATCGCCAGGCCGACGACGACGCCGCCCCATTCCGGGGCCAGCCGCCGGCTCTTGCCGGATGCGAGGGTGAAGCCCAGCCCGGTGCCGACGATGGCGATGACCAGGGACGCCATGGTCAGGACCGGATCGAAGGTGATCGGCGCGCCGGGCTGGTAGGCCAGCATGGCGATGAAATGGGTGCACCAGATCGACGAGCCGGCGGCGACCGCGGTCAGGAACAGCCAGCCCTTCATCTGCACGCCGGTGGTTTTCCTCGAACGGTCGAAGAGGCCGATCGTCACCCAACAGCCGGTGACGCACATCAGCGCCGCCAGGAGGACAAGCCACAGATTATGCTCCGTGGCGATGCATGATATAACGCGCATCGAGAGTCGCCCAAGCCCGAGGAGCCCGCGATGTGCGAGCAAAAGCTGCTCCGGCATCGACATGCGAACCAGGACAACTCTGTCCTGCTTGCTTAGCGTGGCCGCATGAAAACTTGATTAAATCCGCCAGTCGAATGCATCCTATGATTGTAGCAGGTTGTTTCCCAGAGCATGGCCCCGAAAAGCGGGCCGGCTTCTCGGACAACCGATTTTTTCGTTTATCCAGACATCATGCCCGCCGCCTGCCTCACGCTGGATCGGCAGTCTGGCACGCAGATCAGCGTGCCGCACAGCGCGCCGGCCTTGAGCGCATCGATCATCGTCGGCGCATCTCGCGCAAACCCCGGCGCGAGGCCGGGGCTGTTGGTACCAAGACAGGCGATGATGCCGGAAGCGGGACGTAGGACCCAGCTTAGCCCCCGAAACTTCTCACCGCGTTGGGTCGCATGGTGTCCATGGTCGCCCCATTGCGATCCTCGTCAAGCAGCGAGTTGCTGCCGAAGCTGGCGCGCACGCCGATCAGGACTTCGTGGCTTGAATA
This sequence comes from Mesorhizobium sp. M7A.F.Ca.US.005.03.2.1, assembly GCF_003997795.1. Classification (NCBI taxonomy): domain Bacteria; kingdom Pseudomonadati; phylum Pseudomonadota; class Alphaproteobacteria; order Hyphomicrobiales; family Phyllobacteriaceae; genus Mesorhizobium; species Mesorhizobium sp. M7A.F.Ca.US.005.03.2.1. Next base: position 10,424 of record NZ_RZRP01000113.1, read on the forward strand.
ACCCGTTTCGGAGACCGTGGTCCGCTCGAACTGATAGCGCCCAAACAGCGACCACGGTGTATCGTCGAAGCGGTATGTGGCCTGAACGGCGGCGTCAAACATGTCCTCGTTGGAGCCCACGAGCGTTCTGTGGAAATCGAGTTCGGCATCCAGGCGAAAGTTCTTCTGGACGAAATAACGCGCGACGCCGCGGACACCCCATTGGTCGAAACGTTCGATATCGAAATGTTCGGAATCGAAGGTGAACTGGCCATAATAGGCTTGGCCGTAAAGGGTCAAATTGCCGAGATAGACCTGGGCTTCCGGCCCCACCTGATAGTCGTACACACTTACGTCGCGAAGGAAATTGGAGCCATAGGATTTGTAGGCAGCGAAAACGCCAGCCGCAAAACTGTCGGGATCGCGATAATAGCCATGGATCGCGGCGCCGGTGCCATCCAGGTGAAAGTCGTCCTGCCAGATGCGATCGTAAGTGAGGTCGCCTTGCAGGTTCCAGCGCCCGGCAAACGGAATGTTGACGCGACCTGCACCACCGCCGCCCCGGACCGTGTCGTCGTTGCCGTCGGGAAACCTTAGTCCGCCAAGGTAAAGTTCGCCGTAGCCGGAGATATGCGGCGTGACCATCGTTTCTTCTGCGATCGGCTGCAAGATGTCGGCCGCGTAGGCAGACGTCGCCACGACCAATGACGCGACGACAATAGGAAAACGCTGCATGTGACCCCCGAATATTCCGAATATACTGACGCAGCTAACACGCGGAAGGCACCAGAAGTAAAAAGAAATGGACGCGACCGCTCGACTTGCCCGATTGCAGCCGAGGTGCAGCATTTTTGCAACGAAAGCTTGTCTTCGACCACTAAAATCAAGTGCTGCCGCATCTTCGC
>NZ_RZRP01001140.1:0-1568 GCF_003997795.1 Mesorhizobium sp. M7A.F.Ca.US.005.03.2.1
AACCTGACGCTTGCGGTTCGCGGGGGAAGCGGGCTCGGCGGTTTCCACGGCACGATGGGCGACAGTTTCCGCAATGAGCCTGACTATCAGTTCATGACCGGCGGCCAATGGGCGGCGCATCCCGGCAACATCATCGACTACACTGTCGCGATCACCCGGCCGGACGATCCGATCACAAAAGGCATCAGCGATTTCGCCTACCGATCGGAGCAATATTACATGCATGTCGACCCAAGCAATGAGGTGCTGGCGACCACCACCTTCACCGACGCGCATTTTCCGGGGATAGGCGGCGTTGTCATGCCGGTCGTCTGGAAACGGCGCTATGGGGCGGGGAAGGTTTTCTACAGTTCCCTTGGTCACACGGCGGATGAGTTCGCGGTGCCGGAAATGGCGCTGATGGTGGAGCGGGGTTTGCTTTGGGCGGCGCGGGGGTAGAAGCAGGCGAAGTTCGTGAAAATCTGATGGAATTCACAGGAAATCTACGGAGATATCCAATGAACGATTCCAGTTGGTCCGCTTCCGAAAAGAAGCTCGCCCGCCACGCCTTCGATAAGGCTCTTGAGGCGGCCCTCGCAAAGACGATGGCCGAATTCAAGAGCAAGGCCAGTGCGGTGACGGTTCCCTCCCAGATGTGGGAGCTGGAAGCCTATTTGCGTGAACAGCGGCGGGATATCGACCGGACGTTCGACTACCGCTATTCGCAGCTCCTTTATGTCTTCACTCATCTCATCCGAGCAGGCTGCCTCGATGAAAAGCTGCTTGCCGGTCTGTCGCAAGACAAGCGGGATGTCATTCGGCGGGACCTTGCCTTTGCGGCGGGACGCCCGGCCAGCGGATGACGACGGCAGGGAGTGCGGCCGCGTCCCAATCCCTGCCATGCTGGAAAGCGGCCGTTGTCGTACTACCATCCCGTCACATGGCGAGGGGGATGAGATGGACCATCAGCGTACTGTTTTTCTGATCGGAGCAGGTTCCGTTGGTGACGACGAGCAAGCCGTGTTCACGCTGCACGTGAACGGCGCTGCCTGCAATCTGAAATGCAGTTATCGGGACAAGGTGATCGAGGCAGAAGAGGAAGACTTTTTCGAGGCTCTGTTCCAAATCCGTCAGGCACTCGAAGTCGATGGCCTGCTACCCTTCTGTTACGGAGCAAGCGCCAATGTTTATCCGGAAAATACCGTGATGGAGAAAAGTCGCGGATTGATAGCCTGCAAGGTGAAGACGGGGCAATTTCCGCAAGAGAGCGATCTGGTCGACATATTTGATGATGGCGTCGACGTGGTTCCGGTTTTCGTCCATATGCAGCAGGAATTTTGGGAAGAATGGCTGACTTCGCTGCCTTCCTAGCTGCTGGCGTTCATCCAATCCCGCCCGTAACCAGATAGGCGCCGGCGCTGCGCCCATCCTCCAGCCGCACAATAGCCGTCACGATCGAGCCATACGAGCCACGCCAGACGCTGTGGAACCGCTGGTGCTCTGCGGCCGGAACCAATGCCTGTCCACAGCAGCGCGCTCCGCTTCGCTGCATGGCGACAGGCTCGCCGTTGACATGCACCTTGACGCTG
>NZ_RZRP01001141.1:0-1555 GCF_003997795.1 Mesorhizobium sp. M7A.F.Ca.US.005.03.2.1
GTGCGACATAGAGCCTACGGATACGGTTGCGGTGTGGGGCTGCGGCCCAGTCGGGCAGATGGCAATACGCAGTGCCCTGCTGCTCGGCGCCAAACAGGTGGTGGCGATCGATTGCCTGCCGGAACGGCTTTCCATGGGGGCGGCCGGCGGTGCCATCACCATTAATTTCGCCGAGGAAAGTGTCGTCGAACGGCTGCAGGAACTCACCGGCGCAAATGGCCCGGAGAAGTGCATCGATTGCGTCGGCATGGAAAGCCATGTCTCGCTGGCCCAGCCCGACACCGTCTACGATCGCGCAAAGCAGTTGATGCTGATGGAAAATGATCGACCGCATGTGTTGCGCGAGATGATCTATGTCTGCCGGCCGGCCGGCGTGATCTCGATCCCCGGCGTCTACAGCGGGCTGGTCGACAAGATTCCGATGGGACAGGCGATGAACAAGGGCCTCACCTTCCGCATGGGGCAGACCCATGTCACCCGTTGGACCGAGGATCTGCTGCGCCGCATCGTGGACGGCCAGATCGACCCTTCCTTCGTCATCACCCATACCGTCGGGCTCGAGCAGGGACCCGAGATGTACAAGGTGTTCCGCGACAAGCAGGACAGCTGCATCAAGGTTGTTTTGAAACCGTAGGGAATCGTCATGAACGTGGTCGCTAAACTCACCAACATCACCCGATCGCCTGGCGATCCCAAAGTGCTGCAGGCCGGGCCGAGTGTGGCCGATGCCTTCGATGGCCTTGCCCGCAAGCTCGGCTGGTTCAGCATCGCGCTGGGTGTCGTCGAGCTGGTTGGTGCCGAGCGGATTGCCGGTGCGCTCGGCATGAGCGGCAAGCAAGATCTCATCCGAGCCTATGGGGCGCGGGAGATAAGCAGCGGCATACTCTCGCTTTCCGTGGACAAGCAGGCTGGGCTTTGGAGCCGGGTGGCTGGCGACGGCCTGGACATCGCGACGTTGCTGTCAGCTTATCGGCATGACAATCCAAAGCGCGACAACGTGGGCATTGCGCTTGCCGTGGTCGCCGGCATCGCTTTGCTCGACATCATCGGTGCGAAAGGCGTCACCGCGCGCCACTCTCGCAGGGGGACCAAGCCGCGCGACTACAGCGATCGCAGCGGCTTTCCCGCAGGCACTGCCGCAGCCCGCGACTTTGCCCGCTCTGAGCGCGGCCAGGAGTCCGGCGCCGCCTGACAGAGTTGCCGAAACCTTCCGCTATAAGCTAGTCTGGGTTTCCAGCCCTAAAACCAGGTTACCGATTTTGAGCTCGAGCGAGATCGTAGCCGCGCAACTTGCTATCGACCCGGCCCCATCCTGCACATGCCGATTTCTACGCCGGATGCGACCTGCTCGACACGCCCCAGGCGTGGGTGGGGCGCAGTGCCTGCGAATTCGCCGATGGCGCTGACGATTTCCCGGCCGTCAGCATCGGTGATGATGGTGGCGTAGCGGGTCCGCCAACTTCCCGCCGCCAAGGCGGGTTTTTTGTTTCTGCCCCTTCGCGATCAAGGCTCCGGTCAGGCAGTTTCGAGACGATGACGGCCAGTGACACCAATC
>NZ_RZRP01001142.1:0-1554 GCF_003997795.1 Mesorhizobium sp. M7A.F.Ca.US.005.03.2.1
ACATGAATGCGAGCTTCGACGTCACTCCGCATCTGGAGGATCTGTGGCGGTATGGTCGAGTGCTTACGCACAACGACGCAGACGCCGACGACTTGGTGCAGGAGTCGCTTGTCCGCGCTCTTTCCTTGGCTCGCAGTTACGATTCTTCGCGTCCTCTCATGCCCTGGCTGATCACAATCGTGCGAAATACCTTTCTAACCAGTGCGGTGCGTGCGGACGCAGAGAGGCGGCGGATTGCCGCCTTTGCGGAGCAGTCTGACCCACTGTTACTGCCATCGCAGGAGCACAGCACCGAACTCTCCAATGTCAGAAAGGCGCTGAGAGAGTTGCCTACGGAGCAAGCCGAAGTTCTCCATTTGGTCGGCGTCCTCGGCTTCACCTATTCTGACGCCGCAACAGTACTCGGCGTACCGCAGGGAACTGTTATGTCCCGCCTGAGCCGCGCACGAGTTGCCCTGAAGAACAACATGGAAAAACTACGCGATTGCGCGCCTTCCCAGTTAAAAGTTGTAGGAGGCCGTGATGTGGCCAAGTGACCGTATTTCCGAGGACGAGATCAATCGCTTCCTTGACGGCGAACTGACCCAGCCTCAGAGATCCGACCTCCAGGCACGGCTTGCCCTGGAGCCGGAACTGGCGGCGGAAGTTTTTGCCCAGGCACAGCGCATGGAAGCATTGCGCGTCGCTCAACCGCAGCGGCTTTTCCCGCCCCGAGTTAGCGTGGACAAGGCCAAGCAACTGGAAAGTGCGTTTCGACGGCTAAGAATATTCAGTGCGCTCAAACTGCAAACGGCAGCCGCCTTGCTCATTCTGGCGGGTTGGTCGGCCAACTCATTGACACTGCCTCTCCGCCAGGGAGGGCAAACCACCGATGAGAATTTCATTCTTGCCGCGCGTGATGCCTTGCGAGTCGCCCAGCTGAATGCCGGTCCCGAAAGGGGCAGTGAGCCAAAGCAGGACAAAATCGAGCGACTGGTCGGCGCCATGAACATCAGCATGCCCGCTCTTCCAGCGACATGGAGGGTGAAAGATGTTCAGGTGCAGCCCTGGAACGGGCGGCAGAGCCTTGTCGTGACGGCTGACACACCGAGCGTTGGCCAGATCACACTGGTTGCGGTCGCGATGAGCGGCGAAGACGCCGTACCGCCTACTCCCGCTACGGATGGGCGCGTGCCGACCATATACTGGCAATCGGGCGGCACGGCCTACGCCCTGATGGGCCCTGCCGCGCCCGACCGACTTGAAAAAGAGGCTAAGGAAATCGAGGTGGCCACCCGGAGGAGCGTCGCTGCCAAAATACGGGGCTGAGGACCATTGGGCTATCATTAGTCAAAGGAAAGTGAGACTGCATGTCTGCCGAACAAATCCAGAAACATTTCATACGGTTTCTTGGTTCGGATGTCGGTGTATCGTTCAGTAATCCGTTAGATCCCCGCGAAGTCATTCTGTATCGGCCTGACAAATTGTCCGAGACATTTGTGACGTGGGCGTTCGAGGAACTGAAAAAGACCACGCCGGACGTCGCAAGAAAGATTGACCGACTGCTTGTATCAT
>NZ_RZRP01001143.1:0-1548 GCF_003997795.1 Mesorhizobium sp. M7A.F.Ca.US.005.03.2.1
GCCGAAAGGATCAAGGAAGAAGCGCCATGGGACCAGACGCTGTCGGGCGGCGAAAAGCAGCGTCTCGCTTTCGCGCGCCTGCTGCTGCACCGCCCCGATATCGTCGTGCTGGATGAAGCAACCTCGGCGCTCGACGAGAAGAGCCAGGACGCCATGATGGCGACGGTGATCCGCGAATTGCCCGATGTCACCATCATCAGCGTGGCGCACCGTGCCGAGCTGGAAGCCTTCCACAGCCGCAAGATCACCCTCGAACGGCGCGAGGGCGGCGCCAAGCTTGTCAGCGACATCAACCTCGTGCCGCGCAAGCGCAACCTGCTGAAGCGCGCCTTGTGGGGCTCCGGCAGTCGGGTCGAAAGGGCGCGCAAGGAGTAAGGCGCCGCTGCCCCGGGCTCCGCGCAACTATGATGCGTATATGTCCTTGTAGGTGTCGCGCAGCAGGTTCTTCTGTACCTTGCCCATGGTGTTGCGCGGCAGTTCATCGACGAAGATCACGCGCTTCGGATGCTTGTATTTCGCCACCCGTCCGGCGATCGCGCCGAGAATTTCGGCACCGGTGATCCGCGATGACGGCGCCCGCACGACGACGGCGGTGACGCCTTCGCCGAAATCCGGATGGGCAACGCCGATGACGGCGCTTTCGCTAACCCCGTCGAGCGCATCGATCTCGCTTTCGAGCTCCTTCGGGTAGATGTTGTAACCGCCCGATATGATCAGGTCCTTGCCGCGACCGACGATGTGGACGTAGCCGTCGGCGTCGGTCATGCCGAGATCGCCGGTGATGAAAAAACCGTCGGCGCGGAATTCCGCCTTGGTCTTCTCCGGCATGCGCCAATAGCCGCCGAAAACATTTGGGCCCTTCACCTCGATCATGCCGACCTCGCCCTGCGCAAGCGCTGCGCCACTGTCTGGATCGGCGATGCGAAGCGTGACGCCGGGCAAGGGGAAACCGACGGTGCCGGCGCGCCGCTCGCCCTCATAGGGGTTCGAGGTGTTCATGTTGGTCTCGGTCATGCCGTAGCGTTCGAGGATCGCGTGGCCGGTGCGCTCGCGCCAGGCCTTGTGCGTCTCGGCCAGCAGCGGCGCCGACCCGGAAATGAACACACGGATGTTTTTCGCCGCCTCATGGTCCAGCCCCTCATGCTGCAGCAGGCGCACGTAGAAGGTCGGCACCCCCATCAAGGCCGTGGCACGCGGCAGCAGCGAGACGATGCGGGCCGGATCGAACTTCTGCTCGAACAGCATCGAGGCGCCGGCCATCAGGACGACGTTGGTGGCGACGAACAGGCCGTGCGTGTGGAAGATCGGCAATGCGTGGATCAGCACGTCGTCTCCGGTGAAACGCCAGTGCTCGACCAGCACGCGCGCGTTCGAAGCAAGGTTCTCGTGGCTGAGCATGGCGCCTTTCGAACGGCCGGTGGTTCCCGACGTGTAGAGGATTGCCGCGAGGTCATCCGACCCGCGCGCCACGTCATGAAAATCCGTCGGCAGCCGCGAGGCCTGCTCGGTCAGCGATCCCCGGCCATCGCGGCCGAGCGTGACGGTGAC